>NZ_LVWH01000018.1:0-14870 GCF_001909045.1 Paenibacillus sp. P3E
CTCTTTTTCTTCTTATTTTATCAGCTAAAATCAGGATATGAAAGTAAGAAGATGGAGGTATTTACCATGAATGATCCATCCGCAACGAAACAGGAACGGGCTCTCCAGGCTCTGGGGGCGGCTTTTCTGCTGGCGGTCCTGAATCAGTATCTATTTTACGGTACAGTGCCAGGGGTATCCTATCCGATCTTTGTGTGTTTGTTTTACGGGTTTGTGTTCTATTTTGCCAAAGACAAGCTGCGCAAGCCTTCTGTGGTCAGCTATATCTGGCTCGGAGTAATTGTGCTTCTTTCCTTGACCTATGCGTTATTTGCAAATTGGGTTTTCTTCGGACTGAACCTGCTGGTTATTCCGGCGCTGATTTTATTACATATGACCTATATGCTGAGCTATAAGCAGCCCTCCTGGAGCAGGATCGGGATTATAGGGGCGGCTGCTGAGCATTTTTTTGCCCAAAGTCTGCGGCACTGGGGAACAGCTCCACAGATCATCCGTAGAATCTTCGGCGGGGAGAAAATTAAGGACGAACGGAAGCAAGTGCTGATCAAGGTGTTAATCGGACTGGGAATCTCTTTACCGCTGCTGCTGATTGTAACCTCACTGCTCTCCTCGGCAGACGGGGTATTCCATGAAATGCTGGCGAAATTCCCGCAGATGCTGGCACGGATTTCTTTTGGCGAAGGGATTGCGCGTCTGCTGTGGGTGATCCTGCTGGGACTGGGCATGTTCGGCCTCCTCTGGGGCTTTGTCGATCACAAGGTGTATATATGGAATCCTAAGCCGGAGCTGAATATGGAAATCTTGCCTGTCCCGGATTCTGCCTTGGAGCTGCTTCCTGAGCCTTTGGCGCTGAAAGTGGACCCGGTGATCCTTACTACCATTCTCACCGTCATCAATACGGTGTATGTGCTGTTCGTCAGCGTACAATTTTCCTACCTCTTCGGTGCCTGGGATGGCATTTTGCCGCAGGGCAGCACGTATGCCGATTATGCGCGGAGCGGTTTTTTGGAGCTGATTCTGGTGACTTCGATCAACTTCGTTCTGCTGCTGCTGTCCCTGCATTCGGATCGCCCGGAGAGAAGCCTGCTGCGTACAACTGTTCATATTCTGCTCTATATCCTCGTACTCTGTTCTGTAATCATGCTGTATTCTGCCTATTCCCGGCTGATGCTGTATGAAGAGGCTTATGGCTACACGTATATCCGGTTTCTGGTGCATGCATTTATGATCTTTCTCGGACTGTTACTGGTGTTAGCAGCGGTACGGATCAGCCGGGTACAGTTCCCGCTCGCGCAGTGCTGTCTCGCCTTAGGTTTGCTATCCTATGTACTGGTGAACTATATCGGCATGGATCATATTATCGCCAAGCAGAATATCCAGCGCTATCAGAAGAGCGGCGTCCTTGACACCAGCTATCTATCCCGGCTGTCACCGGACGTCCTGCCGCTGCTGATCAGCTTCAATAAGCAGGAGAACGGCAAGCTGGATGCGGTCCTCCGCGAAAAGTGGGAAGGTCAGCAGACAACCAAGCGGAAATGGCCAGCCTTCAATGTGGCGAAGTTCCGTGCCGAGCGGGCCCTGGAGCATTACTTTGACAAGTAGAATGATCCGCCAAGATGCAAAGATACCTTCATTATGTTGTGAGCCGGGTGTTGGCTGATTCTCCGCTGCTGTGTTACATTTAGTTCATTCGTGACAGAGGTGGGGAGGAAGCGGCTGATGCAGTGGATTGCAGACCGTGATCAGGTCAGTGCTCTGGCCGGGCAAAATGGTCTGAAAGATATATTCAGCAGCGGGGCGATTTCCGGAATGGAGCTGCGGCGGTACAGTGACGGGGAGGCTATTTGTTCAGTGGGTGACCACCTGGAGCATCTGTATATTCTGGTGCAGGGCAGGCTCAAGATTCATACACTGCTGCCCAACGGAAAATCGCTGCTGGTGCGTTTTGCGAGACCGATGTCGCTGATCGGGGATGTGGAGCTGCTGCGGCAATATCCGGTCAAGAATGAAGTGGTGTCGGTGGACGAAAGCTTGCTGCTGGTTGCAGGACGCGAGCTGGTTCTTAAGGAGTTTGAGCAAAATACCGTACTTCTGCGTTATCTGGTAGGAGAGCTTAGCCACAAAATGTATACGCTTGGCCAGACTACGGCGCTAAATTTGCTATATCCGCTGGAAAACCGCTTTGCCAGCTATCTGCTGTCCCTGTTTGCAGACAGCGGCGGCCAGCGCGTGGAAGAGATCCGTACAGCTACACTTGCTGAAACCGCGGATTTGCTCGGAACCAGCTACCGGCATCTGAACCGGATCGTGCGCCGTTTTGTAGAGGAAGGTATCATTGAGCGCAGAAAAGGAAGCCTCAGTGTGCTGGATCAGAACAAGCTGGCTCTGCTGGCGAACGGCAATCTGTATGAATAATCCAAACCGTCAATTCCTGCGCTAGGGCAGGAGGGGCGGTTTTTTTGTTGTAAAGGAAACTAAGATAACTCTTAGCCTTACTTCAGTTTCATTTAAGCTTGGAGAAGTAGGATGAAAGTATCAGGAAATACTTAACTTCAGCAAAAGGAAGGAGAGCAGAGAGACCGTCATAACGATTAAGCTCTACATAACGGATCACCATTGCAGCCAACCCAAAAGTACATACAGATACGGAGGAATACTTATGTTCACCAAGATTCGCGCCAAAATATTATTCGGCTTTGCCGCAGTCATTATTGTGTTTCTTGTCGCTATTGCCGGCAATACCTTCTTTCAAAGCAAGGTCAGCATGCTGACGGATCAGATTAACCGCAATTACAGCAAGCTGTCACTGGTACAGGGGCTGACGGACAAGATCCGCACAGCCGACGGGCTGGCAGCAAGGTATGTGATGAGCAACACGGATGAGGAACGGAAGACATACCTTAGCAGCTATGAAGCTCAGATTCCTGAAATTACAGCGGCGGTTAAGGAACTCCAGGCCACCGGGCTTAGCGAAGCAGAGCAATCTGGAATTACCAATTTGCAGAATGAATGGACTAATTATCTGACGGTGCTGGATAGTGCCTTCGCACAAGCGAAGGAGGGGAATTTCCCTGTAGCCCAAAAAGCGTTCACAACGCTCTCCCTGGATAAAGTTATTGATTCCCAGCTGGTGCTTCAGAATGTGCTGACCGAAGAAATCCAGAAGAAACAGAGTGAGGCCGACAATCACCGCAGCTTCGCGATGGATGTCAGCCTGAGCGTGACAGGATTGTCCGTGCTGCTGGCCGCAGTAATTGCACTGCTCTTGTCGGCGCGGATCCTCAAGCCGCTCCGCAGTGTCAACGTGCAGCTGCAGGAAATTGCTGAAGGCGATGCTGACTTGACCCGTAAGCTCTCGGTGCGGAGTAAGGATGAAATTGGGGAGCTGGCGATGAACTTCAACAAGATGACGGATAATCTGGCAGTAATGATTGGGCAGGTGTCAGAATCGGCAAGCGGATTAGCAGCTTCCTCCATAAAACTTACCTCCGACAGTGGAATGACTGCCGAGACTACAGAGAAGATCGCAGGTATTATGGGTGAGGTAGCCTCCGGCAATGAACGCCAGATGAATGATCTGCAGACCAATATGACCACGATTGTAGAGATGTCTATTGGCATTCAGCAGATCGCCTCCAGTGTGCAGGATATTTCTGAAGCTTCGATCCGTTCAAGCGAATACGCTGTTGCCGGTGATAAATCCCTGCAGGCGGCAGTTCAGCAAATGGCTTCAATTAATCATTCCATCCAGACTTTGTCCGGGCAGGTGCTGAGCTTTGTGGGCCGTTCGCGTGAGATCGCCAGCATTGTCGATGTTATCAAAGGCATTGCCTCGCAGACCAATATGCTGGCACTGAACGCAACGATTGAAGCGGCACGGGCCGGAGAGCAGGGGCGCGGGTTCGCTGTGGTCGCGGATCAGGTCCGCAAGCTGGCTGAGCAGTCCGGTGAATCAGCCAATCTCATTGCCGTGATGGCAGCCGGCATTCAATCCGATGCCGACGATGCGGTGAAGATCATGAAGAACAGCATGAGCGAGGTGCAGGGAGGGACGGCGGTTATTGAAGAAGCCGGCAGATCCTTTGGCCAAATCCGCATTTCTATCGATTCCCTGGCGGGCCAGGTGCAGGAAGTTTCCGGAGCGGTGGAAGAAATTACAGCAGCTACTGAAGAAATTGTGGAGTCTATCCGCACTGTAGTGCAAATTTCTGAGACTACTGCGGCTAGTACCCAGCAGGTGTCTGCCGCTTCGCAGGAACAGATGGCATCGGTAGAGCAAATCGCGTCCTCCGCAAGTGTCCTGAACTCAATGGCTCAAGGGCTGCAAGGATTGGTCGCCCGGTTCAATGTATAGCAATTGGAGCTTTTTCAGCAAAGCTTTATCTCCTGTTCATATAGATTTAAGCTTCAGAGGTTATAGTCATCCTATGACCCCCCTTATAATAGACCTTGGCCCTGCCGGAGACGGCGGGGCTCTTTTTTTGTCTGGAAAGTACCGAATGAACCATTCCCATATAGCCATTGTCAGTACATTTGCAGAACTCCGTGAGCTGCTGGGGCTGCAATAATATCTTCAGAATACCCACGAATCGTATAATTGCACATACTATTCATAGAATCGGCCCTCGATCAAAATCTAGCGATATCTTATATTATTACCATAATTAGTTAGTTATTGGGGGGAGTCTCCAGGCTCGGTCAATATGTCTTGCGCTTGCGGTTTGTGGTCTGCAGGGTTCCCAGGGAGCAGGAGAACAGATAACTGGCTAATTAACAGATTATCTACAACAGGGGAGGGACGTGAAATCCAGGAAGAAGGCCAAGCTTAAAAGGAATTTTTGTAAGCGCATACTTTTTTGACGGATCCTATAATTATGGGAGGTGGTTGTCCATGTTAACAGGAAATAAAGCATCTGCCAGAAAAACATTTCTCGTGTACTGCCTGGTCGCAGTTCTGTTCGTAGGCCAGCTGGCGCTGTTTCCGGCTGTCAGCTCGGCGGCGGGGAATCTGGCAGCAGGCAAGACGGTTACGGCAAGTTCAGTCGGAGATGTGTACATTGCATCAAACGCAAATGACGGCAATCAGGGAACGTATTGGGAGAGCGCCAGTAATGCTTTTCCCGAATGGATCAAAGTGGATCTTGGCGCAAACAGCAGTGTGAATCAGGTGGTACTAAAGCTCCCGGCCTCCTGGGAGGCAAGAACGCAAACGCTTTCGGTTCAGGGCAGCACCGATGACTCCATTTACAGCGATCTTGCGGCCTCAGCCAGCTACACATTCAATCCTTCCAGCAGCTCGAACACGGTAACCATTCATTTCACGACTGCCACAGCCCGCTATCTTAAAGTGAATTTCACCGCGAATACAGGCTGGCCGGCGGCACAAGTATCAGAATTCGAGGTGTACGGCACGTCGGCTTCCCCTAACGGGACTTATGAAGCGGAAGCAGCAGTATTATCCGGCGGAGCCAAAACCAATACCGACCACAGCGGCTATACCGGATCAGCTTTTGTTGATGGATATCTTACACAGGGAGCATCCACAGCCTTTACGGTTACAGCCGCTTCTGCAGGCAGCTACGACGCCGCCCTGAGATACGCCAATGCCTCGGGCAGCACCAAGTCGCTCAGTGTGTACGTTAACGGCACAAAGGTCAAGCAGACTTCGCTCAATAATCTGGCGAATTGGGATACCTGGTCAACCAAAGTGGAAACACTCAGCTTAGCTGCCGGAACCAATACGATTGCTTACAAATATGATCCTACGGATTCCGGCAACGTAAATCTGGACCAACTGATCCTTACGCCGGGAATCACACCCACCACAACGCCAACAGCGACTCCTACAGCAACGCCAGCGGTGACACCAACACCAACGCCAACGCCATCTGCTTCGCCAACAGCCACACCAAGCACAGGCCCGGGGTCCAATCTGGCTGTTGGTAAAAGCATTAATGCGTCTTCCTCCATTTATACGTTCGTGCCAACAAATGCCAATGACGGCGATGTGGCAACTTACTGGGAAGGTGCGGGCGGAAGCTATCCCAATACTCTGAGCGTCAATCTTGGTGCTAATGCCAGTGTGACCTCGGTTATCGTAAAGCTGAATCCCGCTTCCGCCTGGTCTACACGTACCCAAACGATTGAGGTGCTCGGGCATAATCAGGCAGCCTCCACCTTCACCAGTCTGGTCCAGGCAGCTATGTATACATTTAATCCGGCTACCGGCAATTCTGTGACCATACCGGTTACTGCCACCGTGAGTGAGCTTCAGCTGAAAATCACCACCAATTCCGGTTCAAGTGCCGGACAGGTGGCTGAATTGCAGATTATCGGTACTCCGGCAGCCAATCCGGATCTAACTGTAACATCAATGTCATGGTCGCCGTCTGCACCGGTTGAGACAGATGCCATTACATTAACTGCCGCTGTCAAAAACGCCGGAAGCGCTGCTTCCGCCGCGACAAATGTCAGCTTCTACCTGGGCACAACCCTGGCGGGAACCGCGCCGGTCGGTTCTCTGGCCGCCGGTGCTTCAAGCAATGTGTCATTGAACATTGGTGCTAAGGATGCAGGAACGTATGCGCTGAGCGCCAAGGTTGATGAGAGCAATGCGGTCATCGAGCTCAATGAGGGGAATAACAGCTACACGAATCCTTCTTCCCTTACAGTGAATCCGGTATCCAGCTCGGATCTGATCGCTGCTCCGGTAAGCTGGACGCCGGGCAATCCGGCCGGAGGCAATACCGTAACCTTCCAGATCGCTATCAAAAACCAGGGAACTGCCGCTTCCTCCAGTGGGGCGCATAACCTTACGCTAACCGTAACGGATGCTGCAACGAATGTCGTGGTCAAAACGCTTACCGGCTCCTACAGCGGGGCCATTGCCAGCGGAGCTACGACAACACCGGTTACACTTGGCACCTGGACGGCTGCAAACGGTAAATACACAGTGAAGAGTGAAATTGCCGCAGATGCCAATGAGCTTGCAGTAAAAAGAGCCAACAACATCCAGACTCAACCGCTGTACATCGGCCGCGGGGCTAACATGCCTTACGACATGTATGAGGCAGAGGACGGAGTGACTGGTGGTGGAGCTGTCAAGCTTGCACCGAACCGTAATATCGGCGATCTGGCAGGTGAAGCCTCGGGCAGAAGAGCCGTTACGTTGAACTCGACAGGCAGCTATGTGGAATTCACCACCAAAGCCAGCACCAACACGCTCGTCACCCGTTTTTCCATTCCTGATTCAGCCAGTGGCGATGGAACCAATGCTACGCTGAACGTGTATGTCAACGGGGCGTTCACGAAGGCCATCAGCCTGACCTCTAAATACGCCTGGCTGTATGGCTCGGAGACCAGCCCCGGCAATTCGCCAAGCGCCGGCTCGCCGCGCCATATCTATGACGAAGCCAATATGATGTTCGACAGCACGATTCCGGCCGGAAGCACGATCCGCCTGCAAAAGGATGCTGCGAACACCTCGCAGTATGCGATTGACTTCATCAGTCTGGAGCAGGTATCGCCGGTTGCCAACCCGGACCCGGCCAGATTCACTGTTCCGGCCGGGTTCACGCACCAGGATGTGCAGAATGCGCTCGACAAAGTCCGGATGGACACTACCGGCAGCCTTATAGGGGTATATCTCCCTGCCGGAACATATCAGACAGCGAGCAAATTTCAGGTGTATGGCAAGGCTGTAAAGGTGATTGGCGCAGGACCCTGGTATACCCGTTTTATGGCACCGGCTAACCAGGATAACACGGATGTCGGCTTCCGGGCGGAAGCTTCTGCGAACGGGTCCACTTTTGCCAACTTTGCCTATTTCGGCAACTATACCTCACGGATCGACGGTCCCGGCAAAGTGTTCGACTTCTCCAATGTATCGAACATTACCATCGACAACATCTGGACCGAACATCAGGTATGTATGTATTGGGGCGCGAACACCGACTACATGGTGATCCGAAACTCGCGCATCCGCAACACCTTTGCCGACGGCATCAATATGACTAACGGCAGTACGAACAATCTTGTCTCCAACAATGAAGCCCGGGCTACGGGCGACGACAGCTTTGCGCTATTCTCGGCGATTGATTCCGGCGGTTCTGATATGAGGGATAATGTGTATGAGAATCTGACCTCAATCCTGACCTGGCGTGCAGCCGGGGTGGCGGTCTATGGCGGCTATGCCAACACCTTCCGCAACATTTACATTGCCGACACACTCTGCTATTCCGGGATTACGATCAGCTCGCTAGACTTCGGATATCCGATGAACGGGTTTGGGGCTTCACCGACAACGGATTTCCAGAATATTTCGATTGTCCGGGCAGGCGGACATTTCTGGGGCTCCCAGACCTTCCCGGCCATTTGGGTCTTCTCAGCCTCAAAGATCTTCCAGGGTATACGGGTCAGCGATGTCGACATTATTGATCCCACCTACCATGGCATCATGTTCCAAACCAACTATGTCGGTTCATCGCCGCAGTTCCCGTTAGCCGATACGATCTTCACGAACATTACCATTTCCGGCGCGCAAAAGAGCGGAGACGCTTTTGACGCCAAGTCGGGTGTAGGCATCTGGGCCAACGAATCGGCTGAGCCCGGCCAAGGCCCGGCTGTTGGCTCGGTAGTCTTCAATAATCTGAAGATTACGAACACCGTGACGCCAATTAAAAATACGACGTCTACCTTTACGATCACCGTTAATCCGTAGTCCGGTTTATAGAGGTGCTTTAGTTCCAGACACAACCGTCTCTTCTTTTATGGAAGAGGCGGTTGTTGCCTGCCAACTAAAAACATCCTATCTCCAGACCCCCAGCTTGAAAGTAAGAGATTGCTATGCTACAATTCGAATGAATATATTTATATTCATTCATGATCTTGGGGGTCTACATCCATGGAAGACAAAAAAACGGAGATTTTTAATCGCGGAAAAGAGCTGTTCAGCTCCAAAGGCTTCAAGGATACCAATGTGTCCGATATTACGAAGCTGGCCGGGGTGGCAGTAGGCACCTTTTACAATTATTACGCCTCGAAAGAGAAGCTGTTCATAGAGATCTATCTGAAAGAAAATGAGAAGCTGAAGCAGAGCATCATGGAGACGGTGAACCCGGACGATGAGCCTGTGAAATTGCTGAAGGAAGTTATGGCTCTGAATTACAGCGGCATGATTTCGAATCCGATTTTGAAGGAATGGTACAACCGGGAGCTTTTCAGCAAGCTGGAGAAGGAATTTTATGAAAAAGGCGGCATCGAGAGCATTGATGAATTCACGAACAGTGGTACGCTCGAGCTGATTAGGAAGTGGAAGGCAGAAGGGAAAATAAGAGCAGATCTGGACGACGATCTGATACACGCGCTGCTCAGTGCCATTCCTTATATCGATATCCACAAAGAGGAGATTGGCATACAGCATTTTCCGCATATCCTGGATTATTTCGTCGAGTTTGTGATGAAAGGTCTGACAGATGTACCGAAATAAATGAAATGAATACGGGTGAGAAGATGAACCATGCGGTGAATGCAGCTTAAGCTTCATGCGCATTATTTTTTTCTATAAATGAATGAATAATTTTAAGTTCATTCATATTATATAATATAGGTTTGAAGAGAGAGGTGCACTTATGAAAACATTGATTATCTACAAGTCGGTCCACAGAAAGAATACGGAAAAGCTGGCCAAGGTGATGGCAGAGGTTATGAACGCAGATGTGGCGAAGGTGGAGGATGTCCGGCCGGAGGTGCTGGAAGGTTATGATCTAATCGGTTTTGGTTCAGGGATTTATGCATCCAAGCTTCATAACAAGCTATTCAAATTCATCCGGAAAATGCCTGCCACAGACAAGAAAGTATTTATTTTTTGCACATCCGGGTCCGGCGAATTTAAAAAGAAAGAGCTGATCACAGAAAAGCTGGAGTTGAAGGGCTGCACCATCGTAGCAGAGTTCAACTGCTCCGGTGAGTTCAGTCCCCTCGGATTCAATCTGGATAAAAAAGGACATCCCGATGAGAACGACTTGAAACGTGCGCGGCAGTTTGCACAGGGTCTTGTGGACTTGCAGCAATAAAGCGGTGACTTCTAGCGGATGGGTGCAGTCTGACTTCGCAGTGCATACGGGCGGGAAGCCTGATGCAGGCCATAATATATCTATTTGTACTTCAAGCGGGAGTATACAAATATTCCGTTCCTCTGAAGCCTTGCTCCAGGCAATCGACAAGAGCCGCCTTAGAGCGCTACAATGGGGTGATAAATAGCACAAGTAATGAGGAGGCTTATCCATGTCATCCCGAGTAGTCAACAATATTACGGAACTGATCGGCGATACGCCGGTGGTCCGCTTGAACCGTCTGACCGGGCCTCAGGATGCCGAGCTGTACGTGAAGCTGGAAATGTTCAACCCGAGTGGCAGCGTGAAAGACCGCGCAGCTTATAATCTGATTCTCCAGGCCGAGCTTGCCGGAAGCTTGAAACCGGGCGGTACGATTATCGAGCCGACGAGCGGAAATACCGGCATCGGACTAGCCATGAATGCCGCGGCCAAAGGCTACAAAGCCATACTGGTAATGCCGGATAATATGACGAAGGAACGGATCAATATTTTAAAAGCATATGGAGCGGAAGTTGTTCTGACTCCTGCAGCGGAGCGGATGCCGGGAGCCATTGCCAAGGCACTGGAGCTGGGTAAGGAAATCGCGGACAGCTTCATTCCGCAGCAGTTCGAGAACAAAGCGAATCCCGATATTCACCGGACCACAACAGCCCCGGAGATTATGGCGCAAATGGATGGACGGCTCGATGTGTTCGTAGCCACCTCAGGGACGGGAGGCACGATTACGGGCACCGGAGAGGTGCTGCGCCAGCAACTGCCGGATATCCGCATTGTTGTAGTGGAGCCGCAGGGCTCGCCGGTGCTCTCCGGCGGAACGCCCGGACCGCATAAGCTGGTGGGAACCAGCCCGGGGTTCGTACCTGCGATTCTGAATACCGGGGTATATGATGAAATTGTCCAGGTCTCCGATGAGGATGCACTGGAAATGGTTAGAAGCCTGGCCAGCACAGAGGGAATCCTGATTGGGCCTTCCGGTGGAGCGGCGGTATGGACGGCGCTGCAGGAAGCACGGCGGCTGGGGACCGGCAAACGGGTGTTGTGCATCGCTCCCGACACAGGTGAACGTTACCTGAGCATGGGTATATTTTAAATGATAATGACGGGTCTGGGAGGTACTTCAATGCTGAAGCGGCTTGGGATTGCTGTAATGGTCTTTCTGCTGATCACCGGATGCTCTTTGCAGGAAGCGGACTCTACGGACGGGCGTAACCCGGGGACGTCACCAGCAGCCTCGGCAAAACAGAGCGATCCGCCAGTGCAGCCGTCACCAGCGGCAACACTAGATCCCGCGAGTCTGAACGCAAGCTTCGGGTTTGCAGACCTTACAGGCAAGCGCATCCTGGCGGCATCGGAAGATGACAGCAAGCTGGCGGAAATGAAATCGCTAAATATGGCTGTTGGTCAAGGCGGTCAGTTACTCACCGTGAGATTTGAGAAGTGGCAGCGTGGCACCGCAAACAGCGACGGCAGAGATCTGGCGAATAATTTTGCCAATCTGTCCGGATATGTTTTTACTGTTGAGGAAGGCAGTGCCGCATCAGATGAAACCTACTACTTGGCAGATTCTGCAGTATTTGCTCCCGGGTCGCTGCTTAAGGTAGAGCCGGCAGGAGGCAAGCCGCAGCAGCTAGGAGCCGATCATCCGGTGCGGAAGGAAATCTTGGCGCGTAAGCAGCGGAAGATTCAATCGATCTGGAAATTGGCAGACCTGTCGGCTTCGTCAGACCCGTCCGGAGAGCTGCATTTGTATCTGGTCCAGTTCGCTAGACAGGATAAGAATATGCTCTTTAGTCTGGTTCTGCAAAAGAATGCAGAGCTCAGCTTCGCGGACTATCCTGCTGTCATCCAGGAAGATGATTATTCAGTCTGGCGCGTCGATGACGGAGGCGAAATCCTCCCGGAGATGTTCTCACTGCTTTTTGCGGCAAGGACAGCAACCGGTGTGGCACTTGGTATCAACTGGTGGGGAGCGGAAGGTGTGAATTCGTTTTTCCTTCTTCAGCAGGGCATAGACCTGAAGGAAATGGATGTGCGGTATAGCCGGTATACTTCGCCTTTGTAGACCACTCAGTAACAGTGAACGGCGGATGGAATGGATAATATACGGAATGAACGGATGTGGTGCGAGCCGCATCTGTTTTTATGGAATTTTAAATACTTATTTTTGTAACATTTACAGCCTAGTCATAGCCCTAAAGAGTCATGCCCGGGTTAGCGGGAGAATGCTAATGTAATCCTTAAGAATGGGGAGGGGACAGCAACGTATACAAGAATTAAGCTGCTTATTCTGCTGCTGCCAACCGTCATGGTCGGCATTTGGGAGATTGTACGCCATCAGTTCCTGATGCCTTATCTCTCCATGAACATGGGCAATTACTTAACCCCTGTACTGGTGTTCCTGTTCAGTATAGTCCTGCTGTTACCGCTGTTCTCCCTCATGGAAAAGAATGTACAGGAGCTGGAACAGGAACGTATGCTTAAGACGGCAATGGAGGCCCGGGAGGCGCTGGCGAAAGAGCTGCATGACGGGATGGCGCAGTCTTTATTCTTGCTGTCGGTACGGATTGACCGCCTGGAACAGAAGCACGAGCGGGGCGAGATGAACGGGGAAATGATTGGACAGCTGAAAAAAACCGTGCATGAGGTCAACCGCTATGTCCGGCAGGCTATATCCAATCTGAAGGTTCCGGTTACGGGTCCGCAGGCGTCTCTACTTAAGCTGTCGGTACAGGAGCAGCTCGCACAGATTGCCCGTGAGGTTTCAATTGACGTAGCCTTGGACTGGGATCTGAGGGAGGAAATCTTCAGTCCTTCTGAACAAGCGGAGCTGCTCTCCTGTATCCGTGAGGCGATGATTAACGTACGCAAGCATACCCGGGCGGGCAAGGTTGCGATTTCCGGCCGGGCGGATGAGCAGGGCTGGCGGGTTGCAGTCTCCGATGACGGTGCCGGAATCCGGCATGAGGACCCTTTTGCCGTAAGCGGCAGCTATGGGCTGCAGATCATGAAGGAACGTACAGAAGGCATGGGCTGGACGCTTACGCTGAAATCCGGGGATTCCGGGACCGTTGTAGAGATTGCCAAAAGGGGGACCTCCGTATGAACCGCTGCCGGGTGCTTGTAGTGGATGATCATGCCCATGCCCGTGAGGCGATGTGTGAGATTCTGGCGATGGATGAGCACTTTGAGGTCATCGGTGCTGTGGGGAGTGGTGCTGAGGCGATAGAGTGGACCGGACAGTGGATGCCCGATCTGATTCTGATCGATATTCAGATGCCGGAGATGGATGGCTTGGAGACCACACGGCGGATCAAACAGGAATATCCCTATGTCAAAATCGTAATCGTAACCGTTTCCGACGAAATCTCCTATTTATTCGAAGCGCTGAAGCAGGGGGCACAAGGGTATCTGCTGAAAAATCTGGCCCCGTCCACCTGGATCGAATACCTGCTGGCGATTGTCAGTGAGGAGGTTCCGCTGAGCCGGGAGCTGGCTTTTCAGATTCTGAAGGAATTTGCTGTCACTTCCGTCAAGGAAGAGCGGGAGGCATTAACGGCGCGGGAGAAGGAAATACTGGGCTGTGTCTCCTCCGGCTCCACGAATAAGGAAATTGCGGCAACACTTGGCATTTCGGAGCATACGGTCAAAAACCATCTCAAAAACATCCTCCAGAAGCTGCAGCTGCAGAACCGCACACAACTTACGCGGTATGCCCTGGAACAGGGACTGGCTTCACGGGAAAGGGATTTCCCCAAGAAAAAATAGAACGAACCGGAAGATTCAGTGAATTCATGAAAAGGGGGACATGTAATTTGAATAAACTTTTCCGTAAAATCGCAGTTTTAGCCGCACCCTCTGCCGCAGCCCTGATGTTGTTCGCTGCGGCTGCCAGTGCGCATGTGACCGTGGCTCCGGCAGAATCAACCACAGGTGCATGGGAGACATATACTCTGAAAGTGCCTTCAGAAAAAGAGGCTGCCACTGTGCAGATCGACCTGCGTATTCCCAAAGGGGCGGAATTCAAACAGTACGAGGCTGTACCGGGTTGGAAAGTGACGATTGACGGCAATAAAATCAGCTGGACATCGACCGGAGCAGGGATAGAGGCCGGGCAGTTCCAGCGCTTTTACTTCACGGCCAAGAATCCGGATACCGCAGGCGAAATCGCCTGGGATGCCTACCAGCATTATGCCGACGGCAGTCTGGTCCAGTGGTCCGGTGATGAAGGAACGGATACCCCTCATGCCATCACCGAGATTGTGCAAACAGCCTCAGGGAGCAGCAGCCATTCTGACGGTTCGGCGAATATGGACACGGGTGCCAAGGATTCAATGAGCATGGATGAGCACAATGCGATTATGGAGAATCAGAATTCAACGTCCAGTGTTTCCCCGCTGCTGTACATTGCACTGGGCATTTCTCTGCTGTCTTTTTTGCTGGCGGCAATTGGGCTGCTGCGGGGACGGGCATAGCGCTAAGCGGGTACACACGACAAGAGACCGGGCAACGTTGATCCTAAAGCTATTCCTTTGCTGTAGAGCTATATTGCAGCAAGGAATAGCTTTTTTTAGTACATAAGAATGTATATGTTTCACGAATAGAATCATCTTTCTCTTTCTCGCTGAAACGGATGCCTGAAAGCGATACGCAGTATGCTGTTTCGGAAGCATAACGAAACGGGATGACTTGAGGCGCCCAGGGCGGGACAGTTTTATCTTTATATACTTAATATGTAATTATTAGCGAGAAAATGGT
>NZ_LVWH01000019.1:0-14641 GCF_001909045.1 Paenibacillus sp. P3E
GGGTTGGGGTTTATCTCTCGAGCTCTTAAGGCAGTTTGTCTTTGAACGATGGCCCCGGCGGGACAGAGTTCAAGGGTTGCTCCGCCCTACCGAGCAAGGAAAGCCGCGTAAGCCAGCTTTCCGCGCCGATGCGCCCTGCCCACCCCCTGCTGGGCAGGCTAGCGTGGGGTGGGCCAAGGCAAGGTTAGGACGGAGCGGAGGGGAAGTTTGGAACTGTAGGAGCGATAGCGTCCGCCTTTGTCTCCAGATGTTATCGCTAATAGCGATCTAATCCAAAACATCTGGAGACAACAGCGGCCGGAAGTCCAAACATTCCCCGGAGCGGAGCCTCTCCTAACCGCGCCCCCCGCCAAACCCCTAACTCACATAAAAATAATCAATCAGCGTACACAGCAATATCACCATACTGATTACCTGATTCAAATTATACGAAGCCACCTTCATCAGCCGCCGGTTATGCGGCTTAATAATGCGGTGCTCGGTCATCAGCAGCATTGTAGCAATGCCGATACCGACCAGGTACATCCAGCCCAGATCTCGCCAGAGGTACAAGAACAGCAGCAGCATAATCATAATGAAATGCAGGCCTTTGGAAATGCGCAGCGCATTCTCCAGTCCGAAGAAGCTGGGAATCGACCACAGACCGTTCCTGCGGTCAAAATCGATATCCTGGGTGCCGTAGATGATATCAAACCCGGCGATCCAGAGCATAACGACTGTGCCGATCACGAACGGGGTAAAGGCGATATTTCCCGTCACTGCAAACCAGGCGCCAATCGGCGCCGAGGCAATCACAAAGCCCAAATACAAATGGCTTAAGAACGTGAAGCGTTTGGTATACGAATAGGATGAGATCAGAACGATGGCCACTGGCGACAGCACCAGACAGAGCAGATTCAGCATGCCGGAGGCTACAATGAACAAGGCATAGTTGACGATGATGAAGAAAATAACTTCCTTCTCCGCAAGCAGCCGCTGCGGCAGATGACGGTGCGCTGTGCGCGGATTTTTGCCGTCAAAGGTTCGGTCAACCAGACGGTTAAAGGCGTTAGCACCATTCCGCGCACCGATTAGAGCAATAAGTCCCCACAGCATCATGTGGCCGGATGGCCAACCCCCTGCAGCCCAGACCATCGAAATGATGGCGAAGGGCAGCGAAAACAGCGTATGGGAAAACATCACCAGCTCGCTGAACATTTTCAGCTTGAGCGCAGAGGTTTTGACAGCATTTAAGATGGCCATATCATTCTTCCTTTTCTGTAGAAACTTGCTGCAGCACTTCATTCAAAGCAGTCAGCATGCCTTCAATATCCTCAGCGGTAATCACCAGGGGAGGCTGGAAGGCCAGCACGTTGCGGCCTATGCCATTTTTGCCGATCAAATATCCGCGATCCTTCATCGCTTCCAGTACATCGTCGGTCAGCGTAGCCGAACCGGCAGCATCCGGACCCGCCAGCTCTGCACCCAGCATCAGACCAGTTCCCCGTACGTCAACGATCATTCCCGGATAACGTTCCTGAAGCGACTCCAGGCCTCCCTTGAGTCGAGCCCCCAATTCGGCTGCGCGCTCCGGCAGCTGTTCGTCGCGGATATAGTCGAGTACCGCCAGTGCCGTAGCCGCCGACACCGGATTCCCCCCGAAGGTTGAAGCGGAAGGCCGGTTCAAGGATGCCGCAATGTCATCTGTGGTCGCAAAGGCTGCTACCGGAACCCCGTTGCCCAGCGCTTTGGCCATACTGATAATATCCGGCACAACGTCAAAATGCTCCATAGCAAACATAGCTCCCGTACGGCCGTAGCCCGTCTGAATCTCATCGTCGATCAGCAGCACGCCGTACGCCTCCAGCAGCGCTTTGACCTCGCGGAAATAGGTGAGGGCAGGCATAATCATGCCCCCATTCCCCTGAATCGGCTCAACGATCATCGCAGCGATCGTGTGGCCTTTTTCCTTCAGCACCCGCTCCAGGCTTTTCAGAGAAACGGCTGCAGCCTCCTCCAGCGTAAGCTCCGGGTGATACGGACGCTCGATAAACGTTACATCTTCATCCAAGTATTGATCCGTTCTCCACATTTGCAGCCCGGTTACACTCATCGTCAGATTGGTCCGCCCGTGCAGCCCGCTCTCCAGAGCAATGAAGCCTTTGCGGCCGGTATGCATTCTGGCTAGCAGAAGTGCCCCCTCATTGGCCTCCGAGCCGCTGTTGACGAAGAAGCTGCGGCGCAGATTCCCCGGAAGCACCTCTTCCAATCGCTCTGCCAAATCCACATTCGGCTGCGTAAGATACACTGTCGAGGTATGCTGGAGCTGCTGAAGCTGCGCAATCGTACGTCCTGTAATTACAGGGTTGCAGTGACCGCAGGCGACAACCGATACCCCGGCAAAAAAGTCCGTATACGGCTTGCCGTTCTCATCATAGACAAACTGCATGCTTCCACGCACGAGCTGCGGCGCATCCCGGTAAAAGTGTGCGGTACAGGGATAGAAATATTGCTTTCTTTTGGCGGCAACCGCTGTTCTTCCAATGGCTGTCTCTTGTTGCTTCATGAAGGGTTCCTCTCTTTCAGGCGCCCGTCCGGGCGGTACAGTAGGGATTATGAATCTGTAAAATTTCTTTGTGAAAAAAATAACTTAACAATCATACGTTTACCGTTATTATACGCTCCATGGCGATATTTTAAAATTTAAATAATTCAATTAAACTGCAGGGCACCGAGCGTATAACCAGCATACACAGGCGTAAGTCCGCCCAGTAGATCCTCTTGCGAATGTGTTCCGCGAAGGGCAGCCTGGTAGGCGGCAATGATTGTCCGCAGCTCTTCTGTACTGTATGTGGCGCCCTCGATCCGGAAGCTGGCAATACCGAGTCCGCGCATTTCGTTCAGCATTGGCAGGTAGCAAAGTTCTTTGGAGAAGAGCAGATGGCAGCGCCCAAATTGGTCACGGTAGACTGGATTTTCACCCTTATCGGTTTTGAGAACCAGTACATCATTACGGACATAGAGATTATCTTCTTCAGCAATAGGCTCCATAACCTCGGTATTCTCATATAGATCATGTTCCATGTACATCAGCGCCGGTGTGCCGTGAACAACAACCTCCAGCGGCAGATCACAACGCGAGGTGAAGGCGGCAAAATGCTCCATCGTCATTTCCGGTGATACGGTCAGCTTTTCCAGCCCCAGTCCGGCGTACAGCCCTGCAGAAAGATGATTGTAGATATTCAGATTGGCATCACCGATCAACGGGTACCCGTAAGCTCTGTAGCGCCGAATGGCCCCAAGATTGGTAATCATCAGTCCATCAATAGGCAGTCGTTCTCCGTTCAGCAAATGATCATACTGGTTAAAATGAAGCTCGTTCATCATCCGCGGCATGCCAAGGTACAACCGGGTATTCCCTTTAATGGCCCCAAGCTCCTTAATATCTTGCTTCGTAAACGGCCGGTCCGGCTCAAATACATCTCCAGGCAGATACAGGCTCTCTACACCCATTTCGATGACCAGACGGGCCTGCTCCATATTATTCACACGTACAGCTAGTTCCGGTACAGCTTTTGAACCCTTTCCTGCCTCGGCCAGACGTTCGCGCAGCTCCTGCACCCGGGTTTCGGACAGCTCGCGTTCGGCAGTTGGCGTACTGAATACCTTACCCGTGCTGTAGAATTTGCCTGTACCTTCGTACCGGCGGTTAATGTTCGACAGACCTGGTTTGCCAAAAGCGTAAGCGGTGGAGAAATCGCGTTTGCGGTTTTTGTATAGCTCTTTGGAGTCCACAGTCCGGTCAAAGCCAATCGGATCTTCAATATACCGGTCAATAGCCTCACTGTAGCTGTTCGCCAGGGAGACCATGAATTCCTTATCGCGCATCCGGCCTTCAATTTTGAAAGAGGTAATTCCTGATTCGATCAGCTCCGGAAGATGCTCATACATGAACATATCCTTGACGGCCAGCGGATATTCTGCCGGGAATACATATCCGTCCCGCTTAATCCGGTAATCCCAGCGGCAAGGCTTCATACATTTGCCACGGTTGCTGCTCATCCCGAATACCTGGGAGCTGAAATAGCAGTTCGCCCCGTGAACAGAGCACATATCACCATGAACAAAGTATTCCAGCTCCATGCCGCTCTGCTGCCCCAGCAGCTTAGCCGTCTGCAGGTCCATTTCCCGCGAGGTAACCACCCGGCTTACTCCAAGATCACGCAGCGCGTAGATCATCTCCAGATTGTGTACATTCATCATGACCGAAGCATGGATAGGAACGGTAAGCGCCATCTCGCGGATCAGCTCCAGCACTGCCATATCCTGAACAATCAGCGCATCCGGACGGACCTCGTCAAGAAACCGCAGATAGGCTCTCGCTTCCTCCACATCATCTTCGCTGAAAAGATTGTTTACGGTGATATATACTTTTTTATCTAAACTGTGGGCGATGTCCAGGGCTTCAATAATTTCTTCATGCGATAGATTATAGCCTTTGCGCATCATTCTCATATTGAGTACAGGACCGCCAAAATACACCGCATCACAGCCCGACTCGACCACTGCCTTGAAAATATCAAATGTTCCCGCAGGTGCGAGCAATTCAATTTCTTTTCCGTTAAAAAATCTTGCCATTACCTATTCCTCCTAAAATATCACAATAATGCCACTGCAACTCCCATGATAATAAACATAGCAACAAAAACAGTATCGGCAGCGCCCCACCTCAAACGGTGATACCGGCTGCGCGGAGCATCCATGCGGAAGCCTCTGGCTTCCATGGAATAGACCAGATCCTGTGCCCGCCGGAAGGCGCTGGAGATCACCGGCACAAGCAGCGACACCAGCATCCGCGCTTTCTCTTTCAAAGGCAGCTCCTGCAGATCAGCTCCGCGGGAGGCCTGGGCCTTCATAATAATCTGCGATTCATCTAGAATCGTAGGAATAAACCGCAGCGCAATGCTGATCATCAGCGTGATCCGGTCCGGCGACAGTCCTAATTTCTTGAAGGGTGCCAGGATCCCCTCTAGTCCCTGATTGAGCTTGCCAGGCGTTGTGGTAAAGGTAAGGAGCGCCGTGAACGTGATCAGAAACAGCATGCGGATGACAGAAAAAGCAGCCAGGCGCAGCCCCCCCTCATGCAGCGAGAACGAGCCGGCGGACCAGAGCACATCTCCCTCTTTGACGGACAGAAGCTGTACGATGAAGATGAACAGCATCAAATAACGCAAGGGCTTGGCCGCCTTGATGAAATACTTCAGCGGAATACGCGTCGAAGCCATGATCGTAATCGAAAATACAGCCAGCAGCGCCATCGACAGCCAGGAATCCGACAGCAGAATTACAGCTACATACAGTAGCATCCCGGTAAGCTTGGAACGCGCATCCAGCTTGTGCACCCACGAGCCGGTCTCAATGCTTCGTCCCAGCAGCAGCCGCTCATTCATGGGCATCCCCCATTCCTGCCGAGTTGCCTGATCTGACGGTCCCCGGTAATGAAGCGATCAGCTCGGCAAGACTCTCAGCGGTAAGGCGGGGCCTCTCGCCCGCAAGGCCGAACTGGCCGGCAATGGCGTGCCAGTAACGGAGCGAATGCGGCACACCCAGACCGCAGCGCGTAAGGATGTCCGGATCGGCAGCAAGCTCTCCACCGCTGCCCTGAAATGCAATTTTCCCGTCCTTTAACAGAATCCAGCGGTCAGCAACCGGCAGCAGTTCATCCATCCGGTGGGTTACGATAATAACCGTCCGGCCCTGTTCGCGGCAGAGACGCTCCAATTGCGCGATCAACTCCGCGCGGCTGACCGGGTCCAGAGTGGCGGTCGGCTCGTCCAGCACGACAATTTCCGGGTCCATGGCCAGTACGGAGGCGATGGCTGCCTTACGCATCTGTCCTCCGCTTAAGCGGAATGGATTGCGCGAGAGCAAGGCGAGGTCCAGCCCCATTTCGAGCATGGCTTTGCGTGCGCGCTCCTTGGCCTCCTCCGGACTCATGCCAAAGTTGAGCGGTCCGAAGATCAGGTCCTTTTCCACCGTATCTTCGAACATCTGCTGCTCCGGAAATTGAAAGACCAGTCCGACCCGGCGGCGCAGCGGCAGCAGCTTCGGTGATTTCTCACCGGCCCGTATAGTCACATCCAGCACTTTTACCGTCCCCTGCGTTGGTTTAAGGATGCCATTAAAGAGCTGCAGCAGCGTAGATTTGCCCGAACCCGTTGCACCCGCAATCCCGGTAAGCGAGCCTTTGGGAATACCAAGGGTAATATCATGCAGCGCCGTCTGCTTCCACAAGCTTTTCTCGGCGTAAGTAAAGCTTACTTGCTCTAGTTGTATGGCCATAGTGTATCTATTAGCTCCTTTTCGCTGGCGGGCACATCCACCCTGATTCCCCGGCTTTGCAGCTCCCGGGCAAGACGCCAAGGATACGGCTCCAGCAGATGGCATTTCTCCAGAAGCTCTGCATTCCCGAACAGTGCCTGCGGGGTCGTATCAGCGGCAAGACCACCGCCATGCAGGGCCAGTACCCGGTCCGAGGCCAGGATCTCGTCCGCATCATGCGTGATCATCAGGATGGTGTACTGCCCATCTGATCTCATCCCTTGAAGAATGCGCAGCAGCTCATCACGGCTCGCCTCATCCAACATGGAAGAGGCCTCGTCAAAGATGACGATGCCTGGCTTCATAGCTAGGATGGATGCAATGGCGACACGCTGCTTCTGTCCACCCGACAGCTCGCCCGGATGCTTGGCCAGCAGATCCTCAATCCCCAGCTTCAAGGTATAGGTTCTCAGGCGTTCCTCCATCTCCGCGTAGGGCAAACACAGCCCCTCCAGCCCAAACAATATATCTTCCTCCACCGTAGCCCCGATGAATTGATTGTCGGGATTCTGGAACACCATACCGATGCATTGGCGGATGGCGCCAATCGTTTCTTCACCCAGCTGATGGCCGCATATGGTGATCTCTCCGCCGCTTTTGGGCAGTAGGGCGTTCATCAGCTTAACCAGTGTGGACTTGCCGCAGCCGTTCGGTCCTACTATACTCACCCACTGGCCCTGTGGAATGGATACGCTGATATTGTGGAGAATAGGATGCTCCGGATCATAGCCAAAAGATACTCCGTCCAGCTGGATCACAGCCGGCACCCCGCCTGCATTCTCCACGTCTTGATATGCTTTATTCATGTTAGTCATCCCTCCGCTGATGGGTCCGCTTTAGCCCAAAAACTCTTCAAACAGCGATATTTTGGACAGCGACGCTATTAGATAACGTACGGCGAAGCCAACTGCGATCCCCGTCACAATCCCGGTAATAAGCAGCACCGGCAAGTAATAGAAAATACTCATAGATTTGAATACAATGGCTGCCGCGAACAGCTGCCCCGTATTATGGGCCAGTCCACCCGCTATACTAATACCGATTACACTCAACTTCCCGCCTCCCCACTTCACCAGCAGGAACATCACCACAAAGCTGAGCAGCGATCCGAACAGACTGAAGAGAAGACTCGAAAAGGTGCCAAGCAGGAATGCTGTAAGCAATGTCTTCAGAATGACCAGCACAAAGGCGTCACGGCCCCGTAAAAAGAAAATACAGGTCAAAATCATGATATTGGCGAAGCCGAGCTTGGCGCCAGGCATGAGTCCGACCCCAACCAGAGGGATCTGGGCCTCCACTAAACTTAGTACTACAGCGACCGCTGCGAAAATAGCCACAATCACCGTACGCTTTAATGCTGTTGCCGATTCACTACTGGACATAGGCATCTATATCATCCTCCCCCGACACACCGCCTGCAATTTCTACTAACACCCGGTGCGGCAGGCACACGATGGTCTGCTTCGGACGGGTAATATGGCCAAAGCCCAGGCATACCTTATCGGGACAGTCCGCATCGTACATTTCAATCCCATAGTCATACACCTTCAGAATGTTATAGCCGCGCTCTGTGCGGATATCAATGGTTTGTTCTTCTTTTGTAAGCTTCACTGTCTTATACAGCTTGCCATCCACCGTTATATTAGCTACCAGGTTGTTTCCGGGTCCCGCCTTGTCGCTATCGTTCGAGAGCCATCTCGGCACGATAAAAGCAAGCGCGGCAATGAGCACGATGGAAATCAGCAGCACATCTGCGCGTTTCATAATGATCTCCCTTATTTTTTAGTTAAAATCCAGACTTATTAATTATAACGGTCTGTTTGCAATCCTTCAATGAATGTACTCGGGTTTTGTCGGTTTTAGGGAGCAGTTCACAAAATAGGCACGCAAGCAGAAGCGGATACCGGTCATAAATGGATGGCATCCGCTTCAATAAGAAATATTAGGTTATCCCGCCCGGCCTGGATAATCTGTTTTATCCAATTTCTCCGTTTTTCCGAAATAAGCCAGAAACAAACCGGCAAATTCAGGATCCCACTGGGTACCTCTTCCCTGTTCCAGAATAGCCAATGCCCGCTCATGATTCATCCCTTTGCGGTAGGGCCTGTCAGAGGTCATGGCATCATAAGCATCAGCCACGGCTATAATCCGGCCATGCAGCGGAATAGCTGTCCCGGCCAAGCCGTCCGGATATCCCTTGCCGTCATAACGTTCATGATGCGAGCGAACCCCGCCCAGGTAAGGCGCCATCTTTTCCACAGGCTCAATCTGTCGCAGAATATTCTCTCCAAGCACGGGATGGCTCTTGATCTGGTCAAATTCCTCATCGGTCAGAGCCTCCTCCTTAAAGAGCACGCTGTCCCGTACACCGATTTTGCCGATATCATGCAGCAGGGCAGACTTGCGCAAATTATCCAGCTTCTGCCCGGTGAGCCCCGCGAGCTGGCCAATAATTACCGAATATTCCGCCACCCGCAGCGAGTGCCCGGCAGTGTACGGATCCCGGGCATCCAGCGCTACGGCAAGGGTGGTGAAATAGCTGTCGAGCAATTGCCTGCTCTGACGCTCCCGGGCCTGCAGACCTCGGACCATCATATTAAAGCCGGCTACAAGCTTCGAGAATTCATCGGAGTATTCATCCTGCATCTGCAGCAGCTGCCCGTCTTTGATATGGTTCATCGCTTGGTATAACTCGTTAATGGGATGCTGCACACTTCGGGTTAGAAGCCAAGCCGCTATGGAAGAAAAAAGGGTGCCGATCATCAGCATAAGCCCCGCCCACTCCCAATAGTTCTGCATGCCCTCCACTAATCCGCTCCCCAGCGTTTCCAGCCTGATCTGGGTTGCCATAATAAATAGAATGAGCGGGAAAGTACCGATCAGCATACAAGTGACGAGAAATTTGGGGCGGATAGGCACAAACACATGGCCTTCCAGAGAAAAATCAACCATATACAAGGTCAATGCCCGGTTTCTGAATTCTTTAATCAGCGGAATGATCGCCGAGGCGGTCAAAAAAAACTCAATCAACGCATGCATACTTGCCACCAGAATGGCCCCGGCGACTGCAAGCACTAGATAGAAGTAGGGTAAGCTGATTAATCCGGTGCGGATCAACCATAAGGTCAGGAGCGACGCTGGCAGAGACAGTCCGAGGAAATGCGGACCCAATATCCGCTGTACCGCAAGCTTCGGCAGCCGGTGAGTATGCAGATAAGCTTCTTCCAGCATATCCAGTGACGGTTTCCGCTCTCTAAGTGCCCTCCGGATGGGCCGCATTTGTCTGAGGAAGACGTTGATCTCCGTCACAGCCATAATGACGAACGAGATCAGCAATACGTAGAGCAGCCGCAAATACTCAGTTTGGCTTATTTCAAGTGAGGAGAGAAGGATCAGACTTCCCACCGCAAGCACGGCAACCACGGAGCCGAATATGTAGTTACGAATCTGCTTTTTCAAAAAAACTCCGTATAAATTCATCGGGTCCCCCGTTTCCAGCCTTCCTTTAAGCTCAAAGATTTGCATTTCTTGGCATTCCATGATATTATTATAGAATATTTGTTTGCAGTATACATTATCCCCATCAAGAAGATGTCAAGCCGATTCGTTGCCCATTTATCTATTATCGGCATTTTGGACACAAAATCTTACGTTTTCTTGCAGTACTCTTCCTTTTTATGAGATTAAATTCGAACATAGTTTTCCGATTCGCACTGGCGCGGCCGCGGAGCCGCAAGGACAAAAGAGAGGTAGGGCTTTTGTCGTTTTGGAAGGATTATTCTCGCCACACGGCTGCTGGAAATAACAAGGATCAAGACACCCGTTCTTCTCACGGACGGCGGGGGATTAAATATACGCAGAAGACATGGCTTCACTGCTTTCTTGTACATAGGATGCAGTTCCATGTGTGGAACATATTAGCGCCCGATAATCGCAGTTTGCGGATATCGGGCGCGTCTACGTTTCCGGGGCTTTTATTCAAGGTTAATGGACGTAACGGGTCACAAAATCGGCTACTTTTGTTACATACGCTGCCTTGTCTGTGTCATACGCCAGGCCGTGTCCCGCACCATGGACTACAAGCTTGTCCTTGGGACTTCTGCATGCCCGGTAGAGTTCATCCATCATATGGAAGGGCACGAACTTATCGGCATCGCCGTGTATGAACAGTATCGGCACCCGGGCTTTGCGGATCTGCTTCAGCGCCGAAGCCTCTCCGAAGAAATACCCTGCCTTGATGCGGGTGATGAGGCTCGCCATATGTACAAAAGGAAAGCTCGGCAGATGGTACATCCGCCACAGCTGGTAAGACAGCTGCGCTTTGACAGAGGTATATCCGCAGTCAGCTACGATAACTTTTACCTGCGGCGGAAGCTCTTCCCCTGAAGTCATCATCACGGTTGCCCCGCCCATGGATATCCCGTGCAGCACAATCTGTGCCTCCGGCCCGTCCTCCGCGAGAATGTACCCGATCCACTTCAGATAATCCCGGCGCTCCGGCCAGCCGAATCCGATATAATCCCCCTTGCTGTCGCCATGTCCACGGGCATCGGGAATCAGCACATTATAGCCCATGGTCTCATAATAAATTTTGGCGCATGCCCCCATGTCCTTGCCTTTACCGGAATATCCGTGAGCTATAATAGCGGTCCGCCCTGCGGCACGCTCAGACGGCAGATAATAACCTCGCAGCGTCAGCCCGTCATCAGATGTAATTTCAATATTTCTGAAGGTGTGACGGGATACCCACTCCGCCCCTTCCCCCCAGGATGCCCCGGCAACCGGCGGGTCTACCTTAAGATCAGGAGTCTTGGCCAGAAACTCCTTCGGCGCCCGCTTGATCGCAACTCCATAAAAAAAGAATCCTGCATAAGTCACACCACCAGCAATAATCAGCAAGGCGGCAATTATAATTACACTCCACATGTTTGTCACCTTTCTTCGATAAAATGGAATCCCACTTCAGTGTGGCCTTAGCGCTACCCGATTTTCAGCATAGTATAACATGGCTCGAGACCAACTGGAAATGTAGCTGAATTCTGGCAAAATTCATAAAATGACCAAACAAAAGAACAGGACACCTCCATGGTGAAGGGGCCCTGTTCTTTTCACTTGTTATACTGCTGTAGTTATCTTTTTAACCCGCTAAAATATAGTATTCCATTATTTATAACAGTTGCATTTACTTTTACCGTTTGCGTTTATTGCTTCTTGCTGTTCTGCTGAGGAGCAAACCCAAGCCTGCTATTCCCAGACCAGCGATGTAATAAGGTGCCGGACTGGATTCCCCGGTCTGCGGCAGCTTGTCGGGTGTATCCACACTTCCCAAAGGAATCTCATCATCTAGTATCACTTCATCCCCAGACTTCGGTGTTGCTGTTGCTGACGGAGCAGGGGCAGGAGCTGGTGTAGGCTGGAGTGATGCTGTCGGCTGAGATGGAGCGAGCGTTGCCACCGGCCCCAAAGGTAATGGATCATCATTAATTACCGTATCATCTACAATCGTACCGATTATCGTTGTTGGCGTTGGTGTTGGCACAGTTACCGGCACGAAAATGACAGTAGTGTTTGACGTTGGTGTCGGTGTTACTACGCTTGTAGGTGTAGGCGACGGGTTCACCACCGGTGTTGGTGACGTTGACGCGCTTGGTGTTGGTGACGTCGACGCGCTCGGCGTTGGTGATGTTGATGCGCTCGGCGTTGGTGACGTCGATGTGCTCGGCGTTGGTGACGTCGACGCGCTCGGCGTTGGTGACGTCGATGTGCTCGGCGTTGGTGACGCGCTTGGTGGCGCTGTCGGTGTTGGTGTTGTCGATGCGCTTGGTGTTGGCGACGTCGATGCGCTTGGTGTTGGCGACGTCGACGCGCTCGGCGTTGGCGACGCGCTTGGCGGCGCTGTCGGTGTAGGCGTTGCCGATGCACTCGGCGTTGGTGACGGCGATGCGCTTGGTGTTGGCGACGCGCTTGGTGGCGCTGTCGGCGTTGGCGTTGCCGATGCACTTGGTGTTGGTGACGTCGACGCGCTCGGCGTTGGCGATGCGCTTGGTGGCGCTGTCGGTGTTGGTGACGTCGACGCGCTCGGCGTTGGCGATGCGCTTGGTGGCGCTGTCGGTGTTGGTGACGTCGACGCACTCGGCGTTGGTGATGTCGATGCGCTTGGTGTTGGTGACGCGCTTGGTGGCGCTGTCGGCGTTGGCGTTGCCGATGCACTCGGCGTTGGCGTTGCCGATGCGCTCGGCGTTGGCGACGTCGATGCGCTCGGTGTTGGTGATGTCGATGTGCTCGGTGTTGGTGACGCGCTTGGTGGCGCTGTCGGCGTTGGCGTTGCCGATGCGCTTGGTGTTGGTGACGTCGATGCGCTTGGTGTTGGTGACGCGCTTGGTGGCGCTGTCGGCGTTGGCGTTGCCGATGCGCTCGGCGTTGGCGACGTCGATGCGCTTGGTGTTGGTGTTGGCGATGCGCTTGGTGTTGGTGATGTCGATGCGCTCGGTATTGGTGATGTCGATGCGCATGGCGTTGGTGACGTCGATGCGCTTGGTGTTGGTGATGTCGATGCGCTTGGTGTTGGCGATGTCGATGCGCTTGGTGTTGGTGATGTCGATGCGCTTGGTGTTGGCGATGTCGATGCGCTTGGTGTTGGTGTTGGCTTTATAGGTGGTTCCGACCCGTCATATGGATAGTGGTGCATCTGCACATAACCACTGAAAGCTTTTGCGATTAGAGTGCCGTGAAGTTCTGCGTGATCATAAAAGACGCTGGCATGAGGAGCCAGTATGGTGCCTTCAATGGTTGTATTCCCAATATTCAAAGAAGCAGCTTCATAGAAATTGAACAGTACCTTACGGGGTTTGCCTCCCCAGAATTGAAAATTAGGAATCTTCACTGAGCTTCCGCTCACATTAATAACCACGGTGGCATCACCAGTTATATTGAACTGCAAGCCATTGGCATCAGCTAAATCTGCAGCGGCCAAATGAATGACATTATAGGAATCCGGAGCGTTAATGGTGATCTTCCCGTATTCTTTTACAAAAGGCTGTGTCTGCGGCAAAGCGGCTAATTCATCCGAACGCTGTATCAAAAACTGTTCCTCGGCTGCAAAATCAATCGGGGTTCCCTTCCGGGGAGTTTCCTTAAGGTCTGCACGTGTGTTGGTTATACTGCCGCCATATACTGCTGCGCCATATATTGTACCGTCTGTTAGACTGAGATTCTTGCCTGCAACCAGCACATCCCCGCCAGGCGCATCCTTGGATACACCGTATCCTTGCAAAGTAATATTCCCTTCAGCCGCAAGCCTTCCATGAATCTGATCATAAGATTGCGTGAAATCCCCAAATATAAATGCGTTAAAATTGCCGGCAACGCCCAAAACAGGTGTAGGGGTATACGGCATATTGGCCGCTGCGCTAACGTTCCATCCCCAGGTAATCGTACTGCCCAATACCAACACCCCTGCCAGTAGCAGAGCTGCTGCCTTCTGTGTTCTTTTTTTCAATCGCATGCACCTCCTAGTAACTTATTCTATGATTTCGCCAAAAACATATAACAACAAAAAAACCGCCACGAAGGGTTAGCTTCACGGCGGCCGGACGATCATAGCCCCTGCTTGCGGGCATTAGATTCCTGACTTTGCGTCCTGTCCTTTCGAACAGTTTGCGTTTATACATGATGGTGTGTAATTTGGCGATTCTTATGTAGTCTATGACAATTGTTACTTTCGAACTAGTTCCAGTTTATCCCTCAGATACCCCTATTGTCAATCTATTCCTTTAGTATTTTTCCAAGTGCTTGGCACACACAGATATTGGACAACCCCTTTATACAGAAGGGATTATTGCTTTCACACACCATAGCTTCACTCTGGGATACGAATAGCATCAGATCTAAGAGTTACTCTTAAACGTCCCAAACCTGTATTTTATCCGTAATTTAAAATATTAAAAAATAGTATTTTTGAACTATACGAGTACTATTCTGCATACTTGCAATATAACAAAAGAACTGCCACGGAAACAACCGTAAGCAGTTCTTGATCCACCTCTATGTATGCTATATGCGCTCTCGTAATCAGACAATGCGAATATAGCTGATTGGTATGTTACAGCAGTTGAATCCAGCCAATCATCGACATCCATAACGGAATGCTCAAAAATAGACCAAATGCCAAACCACGGCGGAGACTTCCTTCATGACTCATCATCATTCTCCTCTTTGGGGTGCTTTATTTTCTTACGCTTTAATCTTTAATATTTCAATTTTAATATATAATAATTCTTCG
>NZ_LVWH01000020.1:0-14544 GCF_001909045.1 Paenibacillus sp. P3E
ATCTTTTTATATATTCAAATTACTCCTTAAGTGAATCACTGTCAAGAGTGAATTAGCTTCAACCTCCTTGAACATCCAGCCGTTCGTAAAGTATATGACAACGTAGTTGAGAAACTGAAAAAATTGTATTTTCTATACTCATAGTGGCTTCGATGGTCATGTTATCCCTCGCGTATGTGAAACTTGTCCTTTTGATGCATCTAGACAAAAGGCCGATCCGTTATATCTCAACGGATCGGCCTTACGGAATGGCAGACAAATATGTATTCAATGCAGGCTGACTATTACATTTAGCTGATGGCCCCTACCGCTCTCAGCCAGGCATCGGTAATGAGAGCATGTCCAGCCGGTGAAGGATGAACCCCATCCGGTGCCCAGAACGCAGACTCCGCCTTCACAGATGCCGCAGCAAACAATCCATCGAGCGGTACCAGCACAGCACCATACTCACGGGCCAGCTCACGCACCACATGGATTTTCGGGTCCAGATCCTGGCGCCAGCCTTTGCGGTCCTCAGGAACCGGCAGCACAAAAGGCTCAACCAGAACCAGCTTGGCGCTTGTTGCTGCCAGGGTGCGTTCGATCAGATCGCGATAGGAAGCTTCGAACTGTGCAGCCGTAGTCTCCTCACCGGAATCAAACCGGCGCCAGGTGTCGTTGATGCCGATATAGATCGAAACCACAGTCGGCTTCAGCTCCAGGCAATCCTTGTCCCAGCGCTTCTGCAGGTCTGCCGCACGGTTGCCGCTGATTCCGCGGTTGAAAAAGCTCAGTTTCTTTTCGGGATATAGCAACCCAAGGCGCGCCGCTATCATCAGTGCGTAGCCCACACCCAGCGAGGACGGGTCTTCATAGTTTCGGCCCCAATCGGTAATACTGTCTCCCTGGAACAAAATGATATCGTTTTCTTGAAATTCCATACTGAAAAGCCTCCTATAAAACAACAGTTATAGTATAAACAAATCTATTATAGCAAATAGATTTCGGGTGAGCACCTAATGAACAGAATTAATAATTCCGGTGGTGAATTTGTTCACGTTCAGTTCAGCGGTGAGCAAGGCCTCATGTAGCTCCTGACCGAGCCCCTCCCTTTCTCTTCTGAAATATAGAGCCCTCACGAAATTCTTGCTGTTGACCCGGTTGATGTATTGGCTGCGGCTGCTGGGCTGGCTGCCGGAGGCCGCAAGACTGCCAATCCATTCAGCTATACGTTCGCGCGCAAGCAGATTGCCGCGGATCATGGTGTCCACAATCGTAGCCATCCGTTCATCCTCTTCGTCTCTGAAGATGTATACTCCGTTGTGGAGCTTCCTCCGAACCACTTCCAGGACCTCAAGTTGTAACGGCTCATCACATTCCGGACATTGCACCAGTTCATCCAAGGCATCCGCCCCATGGGCCGCCGAGTGGGCCCAGCCGCCTTCTTCAACATAGCCGCGCAGGTCCTTCTCTTCAATGTAATAGCGAAGAAGCGCTGTCTTCACCTTCAGAAAACCAGCAGCATCCAGGAAAGGCCGTTCTCTGTGCCGCTGGATAATAAGTCCAATCACCAGTGTAGTAAAGGTTCTGGTAAACACTGTATCCTCCCCTTGGCCCCCTATGCCATGGAACAGATGCTGCTCATCCAGCAGGACCGCCGTAATCCCGCGAAGCTCGTCAGAAGAGCACAGCCGCTGCTCCAGAATCCATTCATAGAATGCCGGATAGATCAGCTCGTCCCTTAGCTCCGGCTGAGGATCTCCGATATACTCCAGCATCAGGGAGATGAAACGCTGATGCTCTTCGCCTTCACGAAGCCTGTAGTGCTCCGTTTCTATTCTTTGCAAATCGGTCATTAACTGAATTCTGACACTATTCATGGTTTCACTCCATCCATTGATTTACTATGTAAATTAACACAATACCGTAACCCTTTCCAGATCAAAAAAACCTCCAAGCCTAAACGCTCCTTACAGCATAAGGATCGGATAGGCTTGAAGGTCATATAGGACTTTGTAAAATACGATAATTAGTACGCCAGGCTGAACAGGCCTTTGATGTGGGACAAATAACGGATATTGCTCGCTTCCTTCATAAGGGTTGCAGGCAAGCCTTTGAGTGGAGTATTGCTGGCACCGATAATCGCCACTCCGTCTTTGCGTCCCAGGCTGGCAAGCGTACCGGAGTTGATCGGACTGAAGGCTTCAGACGCCGAGTTATTCAGATAAGCATACAGATTGTAGCCGATCAGTTCGCCCATCTGCCAGGCGATTTGTGCGGTCGGCGGGTATGGACGTCCATCTGCTGCGAAGACAACGGCGCTGTCACCTGCCACAAAAACATTCGGGTGCGAGGTCGACTGCAGAAAATCATTGACTGTGGCACGGCCGCGGTTCACTTCAAGACCGGATTCACCGACAAGAGGATTGCCTTGAACCCCACCGGTCCACACGAAGGTATTAGCCACAATCTGCTGGCCATCCTTCAGATCGATCACATTGCCGGCCACATTGGTTACAGGAAGACCAGTCAGGAAAGTTACCCCGCGGGCAGTCAGGCTGGTTACCGCTCGTTCAATCAAGTGATCCGGCAGCACTGGAAGGATCTTGGGCCCAGCTTCTACCAGCATCAGCTTGATATCTTGAGCATTCACACCATACCGTTTGGTCAGCTTCGGCAGCACATCAGCAATCTCGCCTACCAGTTCCACACCGGTCAGCCCGCCGCCGCCAATCAGAATGGCCGCATCGGCAGGATTGTGCGTCTTGGAATATTCACGAATGCGTTCTTCAATATGGGCATGGATTTTTGTCGCATCCGCAGCGGATTTCAGCACCATGCTATACTCTTCCAGCCCCGGGATGCCGAAGTATGCCGTAGTGCTGCCAAGCGCAACCACAAGGGCATCATACGTGAGCGCCGTACCGTCGGATAGCTGCACCTGCTTGTTATCAACGGAGAATGACTTCACCTTGGCAATTTTCAGATCAATGTCTTTTCCGGCAAATAGCTTGGTAAGAGGCATAGTAACAGCTTGTTCCGAGGCACTCCCTGCGGCCAGACGATGAAGCTCGGTAATAATCTGATGCGTCGGATACTGATTGATGACTGTGATTTTAGCTTCAGCCTTACTCATATATTTGCGTACGTTAATAGCACTCAGAAGGCCGCCATAGCCAGCTCCGAGAATCACGATATGTTTTGACATGATAATGTTCCTCCGTCCTTATTTTTGTGGATTACGTTCGCCGCTGACCTGCAGGTATGCATTCATGAAACGGAGCATTTTTTGCACCTGGGGGTCCTTAATCATTCGCATCATGCCGAACAGGCTGATCGTTTCACTGCTCTCGCTGGCACGATCTTTGGCTTCGATCACTGTAGCCGCCATCGTTTTAACGGAATCTACTACAGGCTCCGCAAGCTCCTTGATAGCACCCACTGTATCATTTTTCAGCACTTCATCCGATGCAACAGCCTGCACAAAATCAAGTGATTTGGTTAATGCACCAACCAGCTGTGTAATCTGGGGAAGCTGCTCCACCAGTGTTGTTAGGGATTCCTGCACCTCAGGCTTCAAGAGCTGATCCAGGAGATCTTCTTTGGTAAAAGCTTTGGTTTGAGTAATGGTTTCTGACATAATGAGCGCTCCTTTACAATAGCTTTATTTCATATAGAAGATGGACTAGCAGATGAACGAAATAATTAATCTCTAAATCAATGTGATTATTATAACATTCTCTATGTAATAAATGTCACAATCTTTTTGCCTCTATACCCTTATTTTGTGATTAAAATCACTTCTTTTCTTCGGATTTCGATATATCCCTCATTTTTGTAAAAAAATTTAGTGCAGCGTTACTTTTAGTCATTGACGAAGGTAAAATGCCGTGATATGTTTAGCAAGTAACAAATAGTAAGTTTATTTATTAATATCAGCTATTAATAATTATTAACCACTACATACACAATGGAGGAACGAACATGAGTACTTTTTCAGAATTGGTTCAAGCACGGAGATCCGCAAATAACTTCGTAGAGGGCATCGAGATTCCCCAGGGCGAGCTGGAGGAAATGTTCTCGCTGGCCCGTCTTGCCCCTTCAGCCTATAATTTGCAGCATGCGCATTATAAGGTGGTTGCCAATGAAGAGCTGAAAGAAAAAGTCCGTGAAGCAGCCTATGGCCAATATAAAATCCACACAGCTTCAGCCGTTATCGTCGTGCTTGGAGACAAGCATGCGTATCTGCAGGCACCGGAAATCTATAGCGGCCTGAAAATGCTGGGAGCTATGAGCGCGGAAGAATTTGACGGCACCATTGAAGCCATCAATGGCGCCTACATTGGAAATGACGCTTTTCAGCGCGATGAAGCGATCCGCAATGCCTCCCTGTCCGCGATGCAGTTCATGCTGATTGCCAAGGACAAGGGCTGGGATACCTGCCCGATGATCGGTTTCGATTCTGAAGCCCTCAAGGCGACCCTGAGCCTGCCTGAGAATTTGGTACCGGTCATGCTTATTACCATCGGCAAGGACAACAAGCACAAGATCAGACCCCGCGGCTACCGCAAGCCGGTGAATGAGTTTGTTGAGTTCTTTTGAGTGATGCACGCAGCAAAAAGAGCCATCCGGGACGGATGGCTCTTTTTTGCTTAAACAGTAGTAATTTCTACGCTCTACACTCTGCGGAAACGCCACAGGATACTTTGAAAATCACCATGCAATGCAGGCAGCGGCAATCCCGCATACATCAGATGATCGCCTCCGTATACACCGCCGCCTTCCAGCCATTCATAATCCGCATCCGGATCAAGACCCTTAAGTCGCAGGTAATACAGCTTATCATTAGGCTCAGCCAGTGTACGGACATAGACCACTACAGCCTCTGACTGATCTTCTGCCGCAATCAGCCACGCCGTCTCATTTCCTTCAAAGGAGCTAAGGAGCCGGTATTGCTCCCCAAACTGAACCAGCGGACGCAGTTCTTTGTACAGCGCCACCTGTGCTTTTACCGCCGCCTTTTCTTCTTCTGTGAACTTCGTCAAATCCAGCTCATAGCCAAAATTGCCTGACATGGCCACATGGCCACGGAGTTCCAGGGATGTATTGCGCTGAACCTGATGGTTCGGAACCGCAGACACATGACTGCCCATAGCGCTCAGCGGATAGACGATACTTGTGCCGTACTGGATTTTGAGCCGGCTGACTGCATCGGTGTTGTCACTCGTCCAGGTCTGCGGCATGTAGAAGAGCATCCCGGGATCGAAACGTCCCCCGCCTCCAGAGCAGCTCTCGAACAGCACATCCGGGAATTCCGTGGTGATCCGTTCAAGCACACTATATAGACCAAGCATATAACGGTGCGCCGTTTCGCGTTGTCTTTCCGGCGGCAGCTGTGCAGATCCGATTTCAGTCATATTGCGGTTCATATCCCATTTGACATAGGTGATCGGCGCTGACCGCAGCACAGCAGCAATGCGGTCACCGATCGCCTGGCAGACATCCTCGCGTGAGAAGTCCAGTACCAGCTGTGTACGGGCCAGCGTTCTGCGGCGTTCCTGTACATGCAGACACCAATCGGGATGCTGCCGGTACAGCTCACTGTCCGGCGAGATCATCTCCGGTTCAAACCACAGGCCAAACTGCATGTCGAGCTTATTCACCCGCCGCGCCAGATCCTCCAAACCCTCGGGCAGCTTGTTCGGATCAACCACCCAGTCCCCAAGCGAGCTGCGGTCATTGTCCCGGTGGCCGAACCAGCCGTCATCCAGGACGAACAGCTCCATGCCCAGCTCACTGCCCGCCCGGGCGATATCTTCAATCTTATCGGCAGTGAAATCGAAATATGTAGCCTCCCAGTTATTGACAAGGACAGGACGCGTACGGTCACGGAAGGTGCCGCGGGCCAGCCGCGTACGATACAGCTTGTGATAGGTTCTGGACATTGCGCCAAGGCCAGCCGCAGAGAAGACAAGGACTGCCTCAGGAGTCTGGAAGGATTCTCCCGGCTCAAGCAGCCAGTTGAAATCAAAGGGATTGATGCCCATGGATACACGGGTTGTCTTATACGGCTCAACCTCTGCCTGAGCGGTAAAACTGCCGCTGTAGACCAGACTGACTCCATATACCTCCCCATGATCTTCATCTGCCCCCTTGGAAAGAAGGGCTATAAACGGGTTATGGGCATGGCTGCTTGCCCCTCTGCGGCTCTCCACTCCTTGCATTCCGGAAGCGAGCGGCCGGCGTTCTACATAGCGTTCTCTTGCCCATGAGCCTGACAAGTGCAGCAGATCGTAGCTGGAATCGCGCAGGTCTACGCTCATGCTGAGTCCGCGCAGCAGCTTCAGATCCCCTGCACCTTCATTTATGAAACGCACTGAACGCGTAATCGCATTCAATTCATTAGACACAGTGTAACTAAGGATGATCCGCAACCCGGCTACCGCATCTAGCAGCTCCAGCTCCAGAGTCTCCGCTTCATCCTCATGCTCGGCATAAGTCGCTGGGAGGCCTTGAAGTGCAGGTTTACCGCGATAAATCCGATGGGTATCGTACACAGCCTCGGAGGCTGTCGTCCCGTCAGGTGCCTGAATCTGGTAGGCGGGATGCCTGAAATCCCCAACACCATACGATGGATATTCCTGCGAAATCGTGTCAAAGGAGATTGACATATCTTCAGGATAGGGACTTGGCGAGAAGGAGCAGCGCTCCGTCCGCTGCAGGATAGAAGATAGCGCGGTTGCCCGGATGGCTCTCCCCCAATAGATATGAACCGGGACTCCTGTGGGCAGGAGCTGGAGAACATAGCTGGTTGCACGGCTCTGAATATGAAATATACGTTCCCCCGAATGAAATTGAATTCCCATCTGATCCTCCTAAAATTGGCGGGCGAGGCTTCGCAGTAATTATTCTAACTGGCACCGGAAGCATCGGCCTGAATTTGTTAGCATTCTATTTTCGCGAAAAACTCAATTCAACAGCATGCATTTCATGTTTGTTAGCAAAATACCTATGAATCCTCAATGAAACTGGCTTGTCCTGCAAGCATAGACTAAATTTTGTTAGCACTATCTTAGTATACTATGAAATCTTTTTAAATTCATTAGTGCCAGCAATCATTTTGCATACTGCAGGATGGCGATTGCCGCCCGTTCCCTCCGCTCCGCGTCCTCACTCTGCAAAGCAGCCTTCAATACAGCGAGAGCCTCGGCAACCATCTCATCGTCAACTTTTCCTGCTGTTTTTGCGCTGACTAGACTTTCTGTTGTTGACTCTGTGATCCATAAATCAAGCCTGGCGCCGGGCAGCGTCCCTGTGTATTGCGAAATAACCGCTTCCCCCGTTAACCACTCTCTCAGCGTGTGATGAAGCATCACAAGGGGTACGCTTTTTAGCCAGGTTACTCCCCGTCTGTGGCATCGCCCATCTTCAGCCGAATCGAATGTATCCGCATAAAAATAATCGCCCAGATCCCCCAGATAAGCCCACTCTTCATCCGTTATCAGCACATAATCCCCATCCTGCATGTCGTGAACGAAGATTTGAAGATTATCCAGCGCGGCATCCAGCTCAGCTCCTTCCGGAGTCCCGGTAAGAACCAGACGCTTACGTATCTCCTCCTTGCCTGCATTCGCCAAATCCCCCACGCCGGTATAACCGATGCATACATAATTGTCCTCTAAAAACTCCCGAACCCGCTCCACACCCAGCGGCTCCGTTTTAACCTGAAACAGCTTCATCGTTGGTCATCCTTCCCTTAAATCTCCGCAAGCCTAAGTATAATTAATTATACCTCAAGAAACTAAGGATACTGGAGTATAATAGCGCTTACATTAGATTGTTTTTCAAAACAGCCCCAAATTTAAAGGTTTCGCCTTTTTACGAATCCGGGAAATGACGGTATAATTCAGGTATCAACTCAAGGAACCATACACTGCTGAAAGGAAGCCGGAGGGCAGAAACATTCTCTCCGAAAATAATCTTTGGCAGATGTACTCCCTGAGATTGAGACTATATCTTTGATCCTGTTGCTGAAACTTTCAATCCATCCCGGGACGAAAGGGTATGAGCTTCTTAAAGCTCAAACATTGAACCATGAAACCAATCGTTAGCCAGCGGATGAATTAGAGAAGAATCATAAGCAGGATAGGCAAATTGAATGCCGCCTCGGACGATTTCTACCCGGCTGAGAACAAGGATAGGATAAGGAGTCTGAGAATAACATGGGTATAGTATCTACACCATAAACCCCTATTATTGATGCAAATCAATAGTAGGGGTTTATGTGTGTTCCAGTCTTAGGTTCAGCCTAATAAAACCATGGGTACTGTGCAGGTCCGCTTAAGCACGCAGCAGCCGTAGCATAGAGTCCGCTCCCCTCTGAAATTCATAAGGGACCAACCTCTCTTCAGCAGTCCAGCCTTGGTCCTTAACCGCACAGAGTAGTCTCTCCAGCTCCTTGTATCTTTGGCAGGATAAGTCCACCAGCGGAAAGATCCGAATCTCCGACTTCGTAACTCTCATCAATTCCTCAATGGTCCTGAGATGGAAATCATAGTCCAGCCGGTCACCGTACATAAACAGAAAATGTGCGGACAATGTGAGATCAAAGGTCTGGTCGGCAAACGGAAGCATCGGCAGCTCTACCGGAACATACCGTTCACCAAATTGTTGCCGGTCCAGGGTGCTGATCGTTAAGGCTGACGTCCTTGCCTGCTGTAATTCCTGCACTGAAGCGAACTCTTCCCACACAAAGCTGTCCTTGACCTTACCCACCTGCTGCACGGTGTGATCGATATCTCTCAGCCCTTTGTCCCTCAGCACTTCAGCGGAATAATCATACGCAATATCTGCGGCAACTGATGCCGCACCAAGCTTGTTTGCCTCGGCAGTAAAAGAGCAGGCTCCCGCCGGGCAGTCCAAAATACTCCGTCCCATCAGCTCCTCACGCTGAAGATCGAACATCCGTAAATACTCCTCAAACGTGCGGCCAATAAAAACAATACGCTCCAAATCCAGTTTGTTTCTGCTCATCTCCGCTCAGCTCACCTTTCCTGGTTCCTATTCTCGGCTAAATGACCGGCAGCATCACCAGTTCCTGCCTGATGAAATCATACAAGCTGCGGATGGCCGGTTTCAAGGGGTAATCACCGATCCGGCAAATGATGCCGCAGGTCATGTCCACAGCTTTACCCTCCAGCCTTCGAAATACAGTTCCGGGAGGGACGGGGTCGAGAGTAACCTCAGGTACAAGCGCAATTCCGAGGCCGCTCTGCACATAGAACTTCAGTGCAGACATGCTGCCGATTTCCATCGTATTCAGCGGCGGTCCGGCAGATTCCCTCAGCACGCTCTCCAGTTTTTTGCGGTAGGGGCATGTAGGTGCTGTAATCAGCAGGCGGTGGCCGCGCAGATGATCCGCAGTAATGACGGGTGCGGAAGCCAGCGGATGGTCTTCGGGCATTAACAGCACAAATACCTCTGTAAACAGCGGTTCAAAATGCAGCTCCTTCCCCAGCTCCGGAGCGGAACAGAGCACAACATCCAGTTCCCCTCGCAGGAGCCGCTCACAAAGCGCACCTGAACCGGAGATATCCACGGACAGCTCCATTTTGGGAAACCGTGTCATGAATTTCTGCAGGATGACAGGCAGACGGTAGCTCGCTGTCGGATCAGCAGCACCGATGCGGACATTCCCCGCTTCACCTGACTTCAAATCCGTGATGCTGCTCTGGAGCCGTTCCATATCCTTTACAATTCTGAGGCTTTGTTCATGGAACAACCGTCCTGCTTCGGTGAGTGTAATACCTTTGCCCCGTTCCAGCAATTGAACACCCAGATCCGACTCCAGCTTCTGAATTTGCATCGTGACCGTAGATTGGGCATAATTCAACTCTTCCGCTGCCCGGTTGAAGCTACCGCTCTGGACGATTGCTTGAAAGGTTTTTAGTGTTTTCAGATCCAGCTTCATTCCCTCCCTTCACCTCAAGCCTACGCATACTTAATTCAACCAAATTGAACTCTTCCTTCAATTCATTCAATTATACAAAATCGAACGTGTTATATAAACTGTTGATAAGGATAAAAACACAATCAAGGAGTGAATACGAATGGAATTGTCAGGAAAAGTCGCACTGGTTACAGGTGGAGGGACGGGGATTGGCCGAGCGACAAGCCTCGAACTGGCTGCACGCGGAGCCATAGTCGCCGTCAATTACTCCCGCTCGGAAGCGGAAGCACTGGAAACGGTTCAAAGGATCATTGAAAAAGGCGGACGGGCCCTTGCGGTTCAAGCAAATGTAGCCCGGGACGCAGAGGTACGGAATATGGCTCAGCAGATCGCCGGAAGCTTCGGAACCATCGATTTGCTCGTGAATAACGCGAGTATCACCAGACACATCCCTATGGACGATCTGGAAGCGGCCACGGAGGAGGTGTGGGATGAACTGTACGATGTCAACGTCAAGGGTATGTTTTTCTGCGCTAGAGCAGCGGCGGTATATATGAAAAAGCGCAAGCAGGGAGCTATTGTCAACCTCGGCAGCATTGCGGGGAATACAGGAGCCGGCTCCTCTCTTCCCTATGCTGTATCCAAAGCGGCCATTCATGGTTTAACCCGATCCCTGGCCCGCGCGCTTTCTCCGTACATTCAGGTCAACTGTGTAGCGCCGGGGGCAGTCGCTACCCGATGGTGGACTGGGCGGGAAGAACAAATGCGCCAGCTCGCGCCGAATCTGCTGCTCCAGCGGATAGCCGAACCGGAGGATATCGCACGGTTCATCTGCGCCGCCCTGGAGCAGGAAGCCATGACCGGGCAGATCATTACGGTGGACAGCGGACAGACATTATAAATACGAAGCAGAGTCAGCATGAGTACTTCGTGTGAAGTAAAGCTGTGAGCAAAAGCCGTCAATGATCAAAAACGCAGAGCAGTGATTCTCCGATAACGGGATGATCACTGCTCTGCTATTTTTCTAGCTATAACCCTCAGATAAACCCCTTCTAATTCAGGTATGCGGGTGAGTTACGAAGGTTCATTTCCCCACACCAGATTGCCGGAAAGATAGGCTGGAGCTTTGGTCCAGTCTGCATAATTGGTCCCCGCCCCATTGAAGGAGTAGTCCCCTGTCTGCGTATAGGTGCTCCAGTTCGATTTTACAGCCTGCATCTGGATGTCAATGCTTGCCCCAGCCGCCAGAGATCCTGCTGCGCTGGTAAATCCAATTTCCAGGTAGTAGTCTGCGCCTGTCTTGGCAGACGGCATTTTGACAAAGCTGCCTGTCACATTCGCACTGCCGACCTGGGACCAGTCACAGAAGAAGTTCTGTGTCTGCTCACCGTCAATGGTGTAGTAGTATCTTAATTTCACATCTGACAGCGAAATACTGCTAGTCCCTGTATTGACCAGCTTAAACTTTGGATTGAGGGATTGCACCGACGCTGCTGTTGCACCATTATACATCTGTACTTTAAGTGCTCCGGTAGGTGGGGCTGTTGTATCCACGACACTTACGGCCAGGGATTGCGCAGCTCCGGCACTGAAATTGAAGCTGAGCGTAGTCGTGCCCACCGCCTGTGCTGCCAGATACTCCTTCTTGATCGTTACGGTTGTCCCGCCCAGTGTATAATCCGTTCCGGACACCAGGGTGGCAGCACCGTTCTTGATCGAGCTAAGGCTGTTGCCATTCAGTGTCAGTGTGACTGGTACATCTGCCTGATTCGCTGTCTTCTTGTCAAAGCCCGCGGTGACCGGTGTAATCACCGAATTGGCCGTTCCAGTTGTATCAACGACGGCTACGGTCAGCATTTTTGCAGCACCCGCACTGAAATTGAACGTTAGCTGGGTAGTGCCCACTGCCTGGGCAGCCAGATAAGCCTTCTTAATCGTTACCGTTGTCCCGCTTACACTGTAATCCGTTCCAGCTGTTAGGGTTGCCGCACCGTTCTTAATGGAGCTAAATGTAGTGCCGTTCAGTGTCAATGTGACTGGGATATCGGCCTGGTTTGCAGTCTTCTTATCAAAACTGGCGCTCGTTGGTGTAATCGACGCGCTGGTAACTGGAGGATTTACCGGATCCGCATAAAGTGTGCCTCTACCGTTCGTCCCAAGATAGACACGGCCGTATACTCTGGGGTCACCGGTAATTGCCATGTTGATTTTGGCATATTGATGGGCGTCATCATTAATCCGTACCCATGATGCACCGGCATCATCGGAACGGAAGACACCTCTGACGCCATCGATTTTGGCTACCGTATAGAGGGCCATGTAACTCTGGCCCGGAGCGGCCATACCGAAGCCGATCAGATCGCCTTCCTCAACGTTCGTCAGCTTGGTGAAGCTTGTACCTGAATTAGTAGAGTGCCATATGCCATATTTGCCCTCAACCGCATTGCCGCCGGCAAACCAGATATCGCCTTCGATGCCGGGCACGGCTTTCATACTGATCTGTGCCTGATTCGGCTGGAGACCAGCAACGTTATTGGTTGGGAACCCCGTTGCCGCAGTAGCGCTGAAGGTAGCTCCGCCATCTGTACTGATATAGAAGGTTCCGGCATAGAACGCATAGAATTTGTTCGGGTTCACCCGATCAGATGCCACTTTGGCGCCTGCCGGAACGCCTGTGCTTGCGGTCCAGGAGTTGCCTGTAGTTTTGGAATAGTAGACTCCGATATCCGAAGTGCTCCACAGGATGGAATTGCCGTTAGCCGATACCGCAACCTGTCCTTGTCCTGCAGTCGTCTTGGTTCCGTTCGAAGGCTCGCCATTCGGCATATACCAGTTGACACCGCCGTCATTGGAGATTCCGATTGACTTCATGCTCGGAGACTTCTCTTTATCAGCACCTCCTACACGCACAACATAGGCAGGGCTCAGCTCCGCATAATCGATACCTGTTGTTGTTGCCCAGGACGGGCTCGTCTGGAACTTGACGGGTGCCTGGGTTACATCTTCATAGCGGAATCCGGAAACGTCGCCAAGCGCCGTAATCAGGTGGGCGGTTCCCGATGGAGGGCTGATTAGGCCAAGGACTGCCGTTTCTTCCACTCCTTTGGCCATCACTGAAATATTAACTTTGCCCCCGGTATCCCAGGAGCCCAAATTGTTCGTTCCGTAGATGGTGGCTCCGGTCCCGTACATCATACGATTCGAGTTGAAAGGGTCAATCTCCAGATCCCCCATCATCCAGCCGAGCTTCTGTGATGGATCAATGGAAGTAGGGTTGGTGACGCCATGATCAAGCCAAGGTGCTGCGGTAATGTCCATAGCGAATTTATACGTACGCTCAGGATAGCTGCCCCAGTCCCAGATTCGGCTCCAGGTCGCACCGCCGTTCGTACTGCGGAAAATTACCTCGTCCGGCCACCATGCATTCAGACTTGAAACCATAACGGTGTTCGGGTGCTGGGCGTCTACAGCCAATCCGCCGAAGCCATACCAGTTATCCGTTCCGGTGCTTGGGCTGATATTGGTCCAGGCTCCGCTGGCGGTATTCAGCTTCCACACTTCGCCCTTGCTTCCATCATAAGGGCCGACACCGTTACTGTAGGTGATGTAAAGGTCTCCTGTGGATGACAGCACCCCATGATGGGGCAGGAAGCCGGTTGGCTGTCCGGGAACTGCTGTCCACGTTGCTCCCCCGTCGGTACTGCGGTAGACGCTGCTAGCAGTATCGGCAACACCGACATAGATTGTTTGAGTGGCGCTGCCTAGTGTGCCAGTGCTTTTATCAAAAGTAATCCAGGATAATCCGACCAGATCATTGCCGTAATCCAGTGTCGGATTCTGAATATAGGTGCCCACATTCGGGAAGGAGCTTACCTTCGACCAGGTTACCCCCGAGTCTATACTCTTCCATAATCCGTTGCCGCTGCGTGCTCCAAAAAAGAGAATGCTGTTCTTGTTGGGGTCGATAACCAGCCGCTCCCCTGCGGACCGGCCGGGCATATTGCCCCCAACCTTAAACGGCAGCGGAGTAGACTGCCAGGTATTCCCCCGGTCGCTGGAGCGCATAATCTGCCCGTTATCATCCCAGCTGTTGGTATAGGTGCCTGTAGCCATATATACCTTGTCCGGATTGATGGGGTCCGTGGCGAGCGCATCCACACCGTTCTTGTTCCAGTCTACCCAGCCTACTGCATCACTGATGGATACCCAGCTGCCAGTAGCCTGATTCCAGCGGTATGCGCCGCCGATATCGGTGCGTGCATAGATTAAATTCGGTTCACTCTGATTAAAAATAATGCCGGGCACAAAACCTCCGCCCGCGCCGGTGACAACACTTTTCCAGCTGTAGGCTTCACTTGCCGCTGCACGGGTAATCGCTGGAAAGGCGGTGAATAACGAGCTTGTCATAGCGGCCAGAAGCACAACCAGGCCCAGTTTTCGGATACGTTTACGTGTCACAATTTACGCCTCCTATGATTTGATTTTTCCCAGTCCATTCCTTGTGGTTCTTGGGCTTTTCCCGTTTCCTTGCCCTCCTTCCTGATCCCCGATCTGATCCGGCAAACAGCAGCATGTACATCTGATAACGCTTACATTATAATTGGTAAATATTATAA
>NZ_LVWH01000021.1:0-13876 GCF_001909045.1 Paenibacillus sp. P3E
GGTTTACATACCAATTTTTAACAGGATAATTCATCCTTTTCCACTCCATTCTAAAGAACGAAGTTAAAAAAATAAAAGGTGGAGATTAATTTGGCTACTGCGCTTAATTCATTTGAAATTACGAATATTCAGGTTGAAACTGCGTTAAATGAAAATGCTTTTCGTTTAGAATCTACATCAACAATTGATGAAGTGAAAGCAAGAATTGCTGATTATTGTAAGGAAAACTTAGCGGTTGGAAATGAAAGAGATGCTCGGGTTGAAGAACTTTCACTTAATGGAACTGTAGTTAATTTAAAAGTATGGATTCGATCAAAGCATAAAGTTTTTGCTGGTGTCACATTATATTCAGTAACATATGAAATTAATGGTACCTACGATTTGATTAACCCCACAATTGTTGGAGAATCAGAGATATGCGTTGATACTCCTGCTGGAAAACAATGTATTAAAGCAAAACAAATTGTTGCAATTCTCATGGCGCTTTTATAGAACTGAGAATAAAAACTGGCCGGTTAACAACTCCGGTCAGTTTTTTTGCACCTCGCATATCCAAAAACACTTAGATATCCACTTTTGAACAATGAGGTCTCCGTAACTACACTCTCTACTTCCAAATCACCCTTTTGAAGAGGCTGGCATCAAACCAAGTAGTTTCCATCACTGTGTTATCAAATATAAAAGCCATCCAATACCAGATGGCTTTATGTACTTCTATATACAATTGTACATTGGATCCTTAACCTAAGGTGTCTTAATTGTCTTTAAAACATCACTGTAGAGTTCAACAGCTGCTTCTTTGCCAATTGTACGGCAAGCGCGTTATGAGCCACAGTTGCAGTATGTGCGCCCATTTCCGAAAGAGCTTGACCTCTAGCTGCGATTACTGGCTGGACAATATCAGCACAAAATCAAAGCCAAACTTTATTTGCCGTTTCAATGATTAGACGAAGCTTATCCCACTGTTCTTCCTCCGTCAGCATGTTACCTTCTTCGGTAGAGGCAAAGCCGCATTGGGCGCTGAGGCACAACTGGTCGATCGGAACCATCTGTGCAGCTTCTTCAATACGCGCGATGATCTGCTCGCTGCTCTCCAGACCGCCATGCTTCGTTGTCACGAGGCCTAGTACAACTTGCTGACCTTGGATGAAGCGCAACGGAGTGAAGTCGCCGGAACGTTCATTATCATATTCGAGGAAAAAGGCATCTACATTAGCCTCTCCGAATAGAGTTTCAGCTATAGGCTCATACCCGCCGGCGGCAAACCAGGTAGAACGGAAATTTCCCCGGCAGACATGCAGTGCAATCGTCATATCCTCCGGCCGATCGTTGATACTTTCATTTATCAGCCTCACATAATCCCTGGCGAGCTGATCGGGATCAATGCCGCGGCTCCGGAGATGCGCCCGGTGTCTGCCGCTGCAGAGGGTCCCCCAGGTCGTATCGTCCAACTGCAGATAACGGCATCCTGCCTCATAGAAGTCACGGATGGCCTGCTGATAGACTTGGATAATATCACGATACAGCGTCTCGCGGTCAGGATAGATCTCATTGCCGTTGTAATCCTGCACGAAGTGGAACAAAGCCGGAGAAGGAATAGTCATTTTGGCCATTGTATCTCCAGCCATCTGTTGCAGCTCAATGAACTCTCCCACCATGGGATGATCACCAAAGGAGATTTTGTCAACGATCCGGAAGCTTTCTGCACGCTGAACCGTCTCTTTAGCACCTCTGCCTTGATCCAGACTGATCTTCTGCGTGCCTGTGATCCCGAGAAAGAAATCCAGATGCCACCAGGACCGGCGGAATTCTCCGTCTGTAACAGCTTTAAGTCCCAGAGCTTTTTGCTGTTCCAGCAGCTTGAATATTTCCGTATTCTCGATTTCATGAAGCTGCCCGTCTGTAATTTCTCCTTGCAAACGCAGATTGCGCGCGGATTTCAGTTCCTCTGTGCGGAGGAAGCTGCCGACGATGTCGTAGCGAAAGGGCGGAGTATTTCGTTTGGAGCCGATAACTGGACTGATCATACGTCCCTCCTGCGGTTAGAGTAAGAAAGATTTAAGGTCGAAAACATTCCTGGATACCTGGTCATTCAGAATATCGATATAGGCGGACATCATCTCACCTGGCTTGCGGTCCTTATGGGCGATCCAGCCGACGGTGAATACCTCAGGACTGTCAAAAGGAATCGTTACCAGCCCATCGCCATACCGTTCAGTATCCATAATTCCCGTTCCTACCGTGTAGGAATCACTGCCCAGCAAAAGATGGGTCAGCGTCGCCCGGTCCGTTACTTGGATATTCTTCTCAATCTGCGTGAAGCTGAGCATCTCCTCCGAAAAATGCAGCGAGTTGTTCTCCCCCTGCTCAAAGGTAATGTACGGATAGGGAAGAATATCAGCCAGCTTGATCATTTCCTTGCCGGCGAGAATGTGCCCTGCCCTCACATACACATGCGGATTCGTGTTGAACAGCGGGGTGAACTTCAGATTCCCGTCACTGAACAGCTTGTTCATCACCTTATAGTTACTCTCATTGATATAGAGAATACCCAGATCACTGCGGAGGGTCCGCACATCCTCAATAATCTCATAGGTCTGCGTCTCTCTCAGACTGAAGTTATATTCCGGCACCTTGCTCTCTTTCATCAGCTTTACAAAAGCATCCACAACAAAAGGATAATGCTGAGTGGACAAGGAAAAATAGATCGGGCTGCGTTTCTTGCCGGTATAACGGTTCTCCATGAATTCAGTCTGTTCAATAATCTGTCGGGCATAACCGAGAAATTCTACACCCTCGGCTGAAATGCTGATGCCCCGATTATTTCGTTCGAAGATCGTAATTCCCAGCTCGTTCTCCAGCTCCTTGATGGCATTGGAGAGGCTTGGCTGGGAGACAAAAAGCCTTTTGGCCGCTTCATTCATTGAGCCGCTGTTCGCAATCTCAATAGCATAGCGGAGCTGCTGCAAAGTCAAACCTGTTCCTCCTTTTACAAGGACTTTATTGCTAATACTTCATTACCCGGCTACAACAGATGCCGTCCCTCGGAAGGAACGGCACCTGGGTTTCTGCTTATAGTAGCATAGATTTACGGTTCCATCCATGCCGGATACAAGAAGGGTTTGCGTTTTCTTATTGGCTGCGCTTTTTACCTGCATCAATCTTGGACGGGTCCAGGCCTTCCCAGATGTTCTTGATATCCGCCTGCTCAGGATGCTCAAACACCAGGAATGCAGTAGGAAGATAACGCTCGCCATACTGGGAGGAAGGCTTGTTGACAATCTCATTGTCCTTCACCAGAACAGTGGATGATCCACCGTCAAGGTTGGCAGCGATAACCGCTCCATGCTTCAGCATAATCTGCTGCACATCATACAGGTTCGCACCAATGCTGTACCCGGGTTGTCTGCCGTCTATGACTACGAACAGCAGCGCACCGTCGGCACGCTGACCCATCGCGGTTCTGGGAGCGATTCCCCAGCCCTCGGCAGCATTCTTGATCAGCCCTTTGCCATTGACTATGATCCGCGGTTGAAAAGACACGGCCTCCTGCACGCCCATCTTGCTAAGCTCATTGAGAGTGTAATTTCCGGCAATCATTTTACCCTGCTTATCAAGGCCAACGATCTGTGTGGAATTCTTGCCCCCGAGTCCATTATAGAAAAGCTTGCCTTGTGAAATAACCAGTCCAATCGGTTTGAAGCCATTTCCCTTCCAGTTGGGGTCTGCGAATCCCCCGCCGTTCACACCGGCAATGGCTCCTGTACGTGCCACCATGCTGGTCACTTTTTCGCCCGAACCAGTCTTGTCCGGTACGCCCAAGCGAACCTTGGTTGGATCATTAACCGTCATAACAAAACCGGTATAACCGCTGCCGGAAACCTTCTCGATTTCGACCAGGGGCTTGTCTTGTTCTTCTGCGGTGGGTTTCTTGATCACGTGGGTATCCTTCTCATCCCCCATATGCTGAAACCGCAGATTGTATTCCGTGACACGTTCCTTCAGCTCATCCTCGCCAATAATATATTTCGCCAGATAGCGGTGCTGTGTGGTTATTAGCGTATCTGCTATTAAGTAGCGGGTGTTCTGTGCAGAGGGTGCAAAATAGAGCCATCCGCCAGCGGCTAACAGCAGAAATACGAAAAACAGAAAAACTTTGGAGAGTGTGCGAAAAAAGCTTTTTTTCTTGGGTTTACGAACGGGCTTCTTCTTGCGGACGGTGTTGCGCTGTGGTAATGATGAAGAATTCACTTCTTGATTTCCTCCCTGGTACTGTCTGATAATGTAAATGGGCATTAGCTCATATACCCCATCATAGACGATAATGATAGATTAAAGGTTTCAGTTTGTTCAACTATCCCCCAATGTTCATTTAAAGTATTACCTCGATAAAGTGAATTTTCATGTACAACGGTCTTTTGGCTAGGCCTAGTTATATTTTTACATAAAGAACCCGGAGTGAATACATGAAATTATTTCAAGTGGAATCAACTAAGCCTGGTAAATCGGATCCTTGTAGGGATTATAGTGGGGATTGCCCTGGCTTTGTCAGTTCCCGGTGCAACAGGGTTCACGATTTTTGGTTCATTATTTGTATTATCATTAAAAGCGGTTGCACCTGTATTGGTCATACTCCTGGTGATATTTGCCATCTCGCAGCATAAAAAAGGCCATCAAACGAATATGAAATCCATCCTTGTCCTCTATGGTTTAAGTACTTTTCTGGCAGGTCTGATTGCAGATGCTAACCAATTTTTCAGATGCCGTATCACAAATCGTCAAATGGGTAATCAATCTGGCACCATTGGGAATTATGGGACTTGTTTTTGATTCCATCACTTCAAACGGGCTTTCTTCCATGCTTGATTACGGGAAATTACTTCTCGTTCTTGTGTGATGTATGTTATTTATGGCGCTTGTTGTGAACCCCTTGATCGTATACCTGAATATTCGCAGAAATCCGTATCCGCTTGTCATTAGTTGCCTGAAGGAAAGTGGAATTACCGCATTCTTCACCCGAAGTTCTGCTGCTAACATTCCAATCAATATGAGATTATGTGAAAAACTCGATTTGGACAAAGATACGTATTCGGTATCCATTCCACTAGGGGCTACGATTAATATGGCGGGTGCAGCGGTTACGATTTCTGTCTTAACTCTCGCAACGGTTCATACCCGTGGCATTGAAGTGGATTTTGGTACGGCACTTGTTCTAAGTGTTCTATCTGCTGTATCTGCTGCAGGTGCTTCAGGTGTTGCCGGCGGGTCGCTCTTGCTCATCCCTCTAGCGTGCAGCATATTCGGAATTCCTAATGATATTGCGATTCAAGTCGTTGGTGTAGGATTCATCATCGGCGTATTACAGGATTCATTTGAAACAGCACTTAATTCATCCTCTGACGTACTTTTCACGGCAACCGCTGAATATTCAAAAAACCGTAAAGAGGGCAAAGCATATCTAACTAATGTCTAGATAAAAATGCCAAAAAAGACGACATTCATTCATTTGTTTCGGAATGAAATGTCGTCTTTTTTCAGGTTTGGCGATTCCGTCCAACACCGCCCCCTTGAATGCCCCGTTAATTAGAACAATGTTGCCGGAATCAGCTTGCGTCCGCCTTTTATAAGCGTGGATTCCAGCATTTCTCCCTTTTCACCGCCAAAATACAGCTGCCAGTACACACCGAACCGGATACTGACATCATTCTTCACCAGCTCCGGCGGCGTAACGATCAGCCACTGGAACCTAAGTGCCTTGGAGATTTCAAATACCGGATCGAGTACGTTGTTGGAGACCATTTCACCAAAGGGATTGTCATATAAAAAGACCGTCCAGCCTTTGTTCTCGCGGTTGACCCGTTTATGGGTCATGATCATCATCGCCACCAGCAGCTGGACCGACTGGCGTTGTCCGCCGCTGCCGACCGCTTCATCCAGCGCACCACGGTTGATGACTTCCCAATCGGAGTAGTGGTACTCCTCAGGAGCTGCATATAAGAAATAGTTCTCTGTTACCGGCTTGTAAACCTGCAAGACCGGGAAACGGTTCTGCATCGAGGCATAGACAATCTTACCGTCACTGATCAGATCCTTGAGCGCTGCTGCCGGAACCTGCTCCATCTTCGGGAATTTCTCCAGCAGGTTGCTGATGCAGTTGTTGAAGTAGTCGCTGACCAGCGGTTCGATATCTTCTGTGGTTTTTGGAACATTAATGTTCTTATAGTTCAAACGCACCAACGGGAAGGCATGACCATTCTCATTGTGGATAATCATCCGGCGTTCCATCCGCTTCAGAATGTCGACGATCTGCACAACCCGCTTGGCAGCTCGTCCGACCCACATCTTGCGGGAGAGCTCCATGCCTTCCTTATCACTGCGGATGCTCTCAATCTGGTCCTGCGAGCTCTGGAGCATGGAGTCCAGCACCTGAAGCGCAATGGAGAAATCCTCCCAGTGAACAGTGTTCAGGCGTTCCTGGATCTTAACTTCCAGCTCCGCATTCCAGCCGCTCTTGGCAAGCTTGCCGCTGAGTGCGTTCTTCTCTTCCTTAACTCTCCGCGAAATTTCACTCCGTTCACTGCGGCTCTCCCTGCTCCGCAGAAGCCATTCACTCACCGTATGTTCGCATTCCTCTTTTACCAGATGCTGGACCTCCTCAGGAATGTCCCGCATTTGCAGCCGCCCTTCCACATGAGTTTCCATGATTTTACTCTGGCTTCCAAGCGTCTGAAGCCACTGATCCAGGGAAGTCAGCTTTAGCTTACAGCTATTCAGCGTATATTCATTCTCCCGGGACCGTTCTCTAATCTCTTCTTCTTTGAGGTCCAGCGGATCATGCCACTGCTCAGCCGACCTTTCATGCTTCTCCTTGATCGACCTCTCCAATTTGGCCAGCTGCTTCTGAAGGTTATCCAGCTCGGTCTGACAGCGGACGAAGGAATCACGGAGATGCTGATAGTCTTCGTCCAGAATCCCGGTGTCGCTCTTCTGACGCGCTTTGGCCGACATAATCGAGTCTGGAGTGTCAACGGGTTCCGGTACATTGCGCCACTCAGGGTCTATTTGCTGGACCGCCGTCTCAAGCTCAGCCAGCTGCCCGGCGGCTGATTTAATCTGTGCCGATCTCGTACGGATCTCCAGCTCATTGCGGCTTAGGGATTGCTGGAGACTTTCTAGAGTGCTGAGTGTCTCCAGCAGCTTGTTCTGAACGGTAGCATCAGGCAGGAATTCCGAAAGTTCTTCTTGAATCCCACTAACTGAAACCTCAAGCCCGTCCGGGAAGGACAGCTCAGGGAACCAGGTTTGAAGTCTCGGGAATAATGAATATCTGTTATCTCCAAGCCATTTTTCCCGCTCAAGGGCGATGCTGTCCAATTCCGCCTTAAGCTGTGCGAGCTGGTGTTCCTTGCCTGTGATCTCTTTATTCAGATCCCCTTTGCGCTCGAGCGCCTTCTGCTTGTCCTTATAATCCTGTTCCTGCTTCTTGGTCCGTTCGTTCCATTCGCGCAGTGCTGCCGCTCTGTCCTCCTGCTCGGCCTTGCCAGCTTCGCATTCGGCGGCTTCTCTCACGATCATCGCTATTGTTTCTTCGTTTCCACTGATTTCTGTATTCAGTGCGCTCATAGCTGTGCGCACCTCGTTTTGCAAACCCTCAAGTGCATTCAGCTTGCCCTTCAGAGTAACCGAATGTTCACCTTGGAATAACCGTTCATATTCCTGCCTTGCGGATTTCAGCTTAGACAGATAACCTTCAGCATCCTGCAGCTCAGCTTCCTGTTCCTTCAGTCTAGCAGAAATCCCCTGCTTCCATTCCAGAAAACGGTCCGGCTGCAGCACCATTTGCGGACCTTGCCCATCCAGCACGAGGAAGGGCTGCGCCGCAGGCTGCGCCATCTGTTCGCGGATGAAGATTGGCACCGCTGATTTTAGCAGCAGATCCTTCAGTATGTCCGGCTGCAGCTTGGCAGCCTCGCGTTCACTAATGATGAGGCCGTAAGCCAGTAAAGGATTACGATCCAGTTCTTCCTCCCGGATCAGGTAGGGCTGATCGTTCAGGAAGGCACTGCCCAGCATCGAGCTGATTTTCAGCGAATCTAGCCTGTCCTTGACCGTCAGCAGATCACTATTCGGCAGCCAGTACGCTTCATGCTGAAGCTCAACATCCAGCAGCTGATGATAATACTCTCTTCTGAGCCTTTTGGTCTGCACCTCAGCTTCATCCAGTCTGCGGATGAAACGTTCCTGTACGGCGGCCTTCGCTTCGAACAAGCCTGTAGCGCCCAGCACATTATGCTCCTCATACAACTCCAGCAGCACCACGAGCTGAGACCAAAGCTGAGACTCTTTGTTCAGCTGTACATCCAGCTGCGACTGAAGCTCGCTCTCCTGCTGTTCATGACTGAGAAGCTTCTCGCTAAGCTGAGTCTGCTTTTTATGCAAATTGAAGCGGTCTTCATCCGCAGCCTTGTGCCGTTCGTTCAGCGCGCTGATATTGTCAGCATAACTTCTGGCGTAAGCGATGGCCCGCTGAAGCGACGCTGCCGGTGAATGGGCGGCTTCCTGCCCATGGCGGGAAGCGAACACTCCCAGCGCTTCCGTGTATTGGCGGATAGAAGCGGTCAGCTCATTAATCCGGCTGTCCAACCCTCCAAGCTCCAGTAAAAAGCTTTCCCGTTCTTTGCGAACCCCCGCCTCTTCAGCAGTCAATGAATGCTGGCGGCGGCTGAACATGGAAATCTGCTCTTGCCACAACTTGAATACATCCGCCCACTGCTTGCGTAGGCTCTCCTTCGAAGCCTGCACCACTTCTTGGCGCTCCTTCATTTCTAAGGAGCCTTCGATGGCTTCAATTTCCTTCTGCCACTGTTCCATTTGACGAAGCTGAAGCTTCCGGCGGGCCAGATAAAGGGCGGTTTCAAGCTCCTTTTCCTTGGTCTTCGAATCTTCCAGCCGTTGACGGGCCCTGTTCAGATTGTCACTAACCTGTTTGAAATCCTCCTGTTTCCGGATAACTTCCTCTCTGCTGCGCAGGTAGTTCAGGTTATCTCCCTCAAAACGCAGCTGACGGGCCTCTTGGTGCAGCAGCACCAGCTCGTCTGCTTTTTTGCGGCGCTCTTCCTCGGCTGCTTTCAATTCATCATGTATGACCGTGTACATTTGCCGTCCCAGCAGCTCCGTTTCACGGTAGCTCCGGTCCGCTTCCATCCCCTGTTTCACCAGTTCATATAGCGGTGCTGCTAATGTAGTAAATTCGGCAAACGCCTTCTCCCGCTGCTCCAGCATCGGCAGTCTCTGCGCAATAATCGCCGCGTCCATGAACATCTTCTGAAGGGAGCCCTCCTGTTCAGACAGACCTTCGTTCAGGCTGGTGCCGATTTCGGGAATGATGAGCTTTTCGAATAAGTTCTGGTTCGTAAAGGCATCATTTTTCTGAAAATACCCTTTAATTCCACCCTCTTCACCATTGATCCGCCGCATGTTGCGCCATTCACCGATATGGATATCCCGTTCCGCCAGGAAATGATAGTACCTTTTCAGATCTGAGCTGTGGCTTCCAAAGGAGACGATTTCGCCCCGCCGGTCGCGCACGAACTGCTGTATACTATCGAAGCTAACAGGGCCTCCCACATTGGCATCATATAGAGGCAAGGTAGATAACGTAAGTTCTGCATGCTCTTCATAATCCAGTAACGCATAGAGCAGATAGTCGACCTTGATCTCCAATTGATCCGCAGAGCTGTGGGCCGTCATCGCAATGCCTGTGGTCATATACTCGTTACGATCACTGTTATCCAGCCGCCACTCAATAGCCACGTGGAAGGTGTAGGGCTTGAGCTGTTTTTTGTGATTATGAAAAAAAGCCTCGACCTGGTTCTCATTGTCCTTACCCCAGGCCGCTTTCGGAATTAGCAGCTGAAAAATCGACTGCAGCAGCACTCCTTTGCCGCCGCCATTCATCAGGGTAATCAGCGTGTTCGCCGGACCCTCATCATTACTTAGGTCCAGAACCATATCGTCATACTTTTTGAGCATCTTCTCATATTTGAGTCCGGCAATCCGGATCCGTTCAATACGCGGCATGGGCCTCCCCCTCCTTCTCCGTCAAGGTGCGTAGGGTAAGTGCCTTCAGTTCCTTATAACGGTCAACATCATGGTACAGGTAACGCATTCTTTCATATAATTCTTCCCGCGGGAAGATCCGCTTCTCATTCTCCGATATGAATACCAGATGCTCTTCCTCCAGCAGCTTCATCCCCTCATGAATCAGGCCGATCCGGGAACCTGCACCCCGGGTCAGGGAATCGCCCTCCTCCTGGCTTTTGGTCTGCATGTATAGGCTTGTCCAAACCTTATGCATCGCCTGAATGTCCAGGCGCCATTGCTTGCTGAAGCCCCCGTCAGCATCCATTTCCACCCACGCCTGAAACAGCGAGGATACCTGGTCGGAGATTTGAATATAGGACATGCTGTCCTGCCCCGGCTTGAAGTGGTGCTCATCCTGATCCATCTCGGCCAGGAACACCAGAATGATGATGTTGATGATATGTAAATGGGTTTTACGCTCAATCCGTGAATATTTGTTCCGGAGTTGGGTGAAGTTGCTGGCAAACCCCGAGCCCAGCGGATTGACCAGCAGATGCAGGCGGTGTCCGGAATTCATAATCCGGCAGCCTCCTTCTTTGGCCATGTACTGCAGCGCATCATAGGCTCCCGTGTCCTGCAGGCACTCAGCGGCTGCGGGATCATCCAGCGAGATCACCTTGCGGCGAAGCAGGTCAAAAAACAGCCGTGAGGCTTGCTGCAATTGTTCGAGTGAATAGCTCATGTTGTAACATCTCACCTCTCGATTATAGTGATGGTATACGGACTCATTTCCAGGCCCGGCCAGGAGATACTTGGGCTATTATTGCCCTGAATTGTTGTACGCAGCACCTTACCGCGCAGCACCTCCAAATCAGGGTTTGCCCCCAGCAGCCGCTGGATTAAGGTCTGGCATTCATCTGCAGCTCCGCCCTGCTTATTATCCGGGTCCTGCTCCTGGACTGTAATTTCAGTATGGAAGAACTGCACCCACAGATCGATTGCATCCGGTGTAAGCGACCATTTGTGCTGTTGCTCCTCTGTGAAAGCTTCTGCTGAAAAAGTAAAGCTGCCGTGATCTGCCAGTCCTATAAAAACAGGACGCCACAGCTCAGCAACCTCCGGCCATGGTATAGATCTAGGCGTATAGGAGATGCTCTCTTCTTCACCAGCTTCATCCGGCTCGTCCAATGCGTCTTCAGGCAGGAACCCGACCTCCTGTTCTTCCCATGCCCAGGCCAGCGGATAGATAAAATCCTGATTAGGGGCAAACAGTCCGCTAACCAGCAGCTCCAGGCTGTCCGCATCCGGCAAGCCATCGGCTTTGACCCATTCCTCCCAGACATTCGTACGGAAATTAAAGCCGCCCGCTCCCCAGAAGAGCTCTGGGAAATTCAGCCGGAGATTCGTCTCAGCCTCAAAGATGCTCAGGACCACCTCGGCTAGTTCATCATGCACCCGTCTCGACAGCTCCACTCTTTCCGAAAGCTGACGGAGCTCATTGAAGTCGATAACATCCTTCTCATCATTGGCCAGACGTGCCAGTGAGCGGTGGATATTATCAAAATGCTTGCGCTCTTCATCAAACTGCAGGTGGATCTCCTCCAGCCGCTGATGCCGCATCACCCCGTATTCACTGAATATGTGCTTCGGATTGCGGCGCAGCGCATTGCGGTATTCCTGCTGCTGCTGAGTCATCTTCCGTACCCGCGAGATCAGTTCACCCACATCCTGCATCGCGCGCGTCACCCGTCCATGCTTGATGTGCATCTGAATTTCCAGCAGCTTGATGCTGATCTGAAATTCTTCTATAATCTCATGGCTCATGAAGATCAGCTCCATGGCATATTCGGACAGCCGGTATACGGTTTTGCCGCTCTCTTCCCAACTGGTGCGGGTAGCGTCTTCATCGACAGTAAAGTACTTGTATTTCTGCACCGCCATCTGCCGGGACAGATCATCATAATAAAAGGCTTCGAAATCTCCGCCGCTCCCGCTCCATAGCAGACCATCCACCAGCCGTTCCACAGATTCGGCAGTACCGAGTTTGGTTATATTGAACCGCTCGAGTGAACTCCAGGCCAGCTCCACGATATCCTCCCTGGCTCTAAGCTCACTGGATTCCAGTTCCAGATAATAGACCTGCAGCAATACGCTCAATGCAACCATTTCCTTATAAGGCTGCAGCTCGCCGAGATTCATACCCGCCCCCAAGGTCCATAAGGGATTGAGACGTTTGTTCCGTTCTCCAAAATCACTCCAGTTCATGCTTCACTCTAACCTCGCCATCACTTCGTAATTTAAGACTTTCTAGGAAACCTCATAAAATAACATAAACCCATATCTGCCCCAAGAAGGGTGGAATATGGGCTATATGCTACTAGGGAATATATGTTTCTATTATACCAATGATATAGAATTCTGGCTATTTGCAAAAATATAAATGCATTATAAATAAACCTGATAAGTATCAAGTTATTACTAATATAGATACAGCAAAGCGCATGCCAACACCGGCATGCGCTTCTAAGAATGGAATATTCTATTCTTCTGGAGATGTTTCCACATATTTTTTGAAATTATCGAGAATTGCCTGCCACCCGGCTTGCTGCATCTCGACGGCATTGATCGTTTCCGCATCGAACACGGTGATGATTTTCGTGTCGTTATCTTGGCGGAAAAATTTGACTTCTACTTTTCTGCCGTCAGGAATCGTATAGGAGATGACCTCGTTGATGCTCACATTGTCGTATACTCCGGTAAAATCAAACCCAAAACTTCCGTCCTTGGCTTCCATTCTGGAGAGGAATTTACCCCCGACCTTCAGATCATTCTCGGCATGTGGCGTATGCCAGTCTTCGGAAGCGGTATTCCACTGCGTGATATGCTTCGGCTCTGTCCAATAGGTCCACACACTTTCAACGGGAGAATGAACGATTGTTTCCACTGTTATTGTTACCGGCTTACCTGTTTCCAACACATAACCTCCTTGATGGCTGAGATATATACATTACTTACAACCTTTATTATAGCAAAAAGGTATGTACTACATTTCTTTTTGATTGCTATATTCTCAAACTTGTTCATCTTATTATTTACCATAATTAATGTTCTGCATACTTCACATGAAGCAAGTAATGCAGATTTGCTTGCACCGCAGGCCACTCGTCGTCAATGATACTGTACAGTACGGTATCCAAAATAGAGCCTTCCGCAGTGATCCGGTGTTTGCGCAAAACGCCCTCCCTCACCGCACCAATACGTTCGATCGCCTGTTGAGATCTAAGGTTATCCCCTACGATAGTAAAATTGACCCGGATGAAACCCAAGGATTCAAAACAATACTGTAGCAGCAGTGACTTGGCTTCCGTATTAACAGCTGTCCGCCAGAACTCCGGTGAAATCCAGGTACAGCCAATTTCCGCGTTGCGGTGATTGTGATCGATGTGCATAATTCGCGATGTACCGGCGATCCTGCCTGTGGATTGTTCGATCATGACAAAAGGGAGCTCCGTCCCCTTCGCCTGATTGGCAAGAGCCGTATCTATTAATCCTTCCGCTTGTGCGGCAGAGGTAATTTTGCGCCAGGTATACTCCCAAATTTGCGGATTGATCAGAATAGCAACCAGTTCGGCCTTATGCTCGGCTTCCATAGGAACCATTCTAATACTAGTGCCGATAAGTTCTTTGATATTGTTGGAAATCACGAAGATGCCTCCTATAGACATATTATGCCAGCCAATCCCCGCAGAAGGGAACCCTCATATGATTATATATTACATATATTATCTCTGTC
>NZ_LVWH01000022.1:0-13831 GCF_001909045.1 Paenibacillus sp. P3E
CTATAAACCTATAAAAAAAACAGCGTATAACATAAATTATACGCTGTTTTGGATGAGATCGATTTTATTTATGGAATAAGGCACTTGTACGACTCGAATCCATTGAATAAAAAGGAAAAAAGTAATATTTAAGTATATAGCTAACAATTATATGTATTCACCGAGTATCTCTAAAAGTTTCGAAATCATCTTCTTCTGGGTCATGCTATAATGATTCAAAAAACAAGTAGGTGGACTCGTTGACATTTAGCAATTCCAAACGAAGCTGGAGATCAGACAAACTGTCCCGGCTGGGTTCCTCCATTTTTGCAGAAGTGGCAGCATGGAAAGAGGAAGCAACGCAATCCGGACTAGATGTGATCGATCTGGGAATCGGAAGTCCGGACCAGGCACCTGCTCTACAAATACGTCAGGTTCTGAGTGAAGCTGTACTTAGGGAGAATAGCTACACCTATCCATCATCCAGAGGAAGCGTTACATTCCGGAAACAAGCAGCTGCTTGGATGGAAGCAAGGTTTGGTGTAACGGTAGAACCGGAGGATGAAATCGTGGCGCTCATGGGCTCACAGGATGGATTGGCACATTTGGCGCTTGCCGTCTGCAATCCGGGTGATCTGGCTATCGTGCCTGACCCGGGGTATCCCATTTATTCCGGTTCATTAGCGATAGCAGGAGTGAAAGCCTGGACACTGCCGCTGCTGGAGAAGAACGCCTTCATTCCTGATTTGGACAGTATACCGGATGAGGTATGGCGGGAGGCTGTTTTTATTCTGCTCAGTTTTCCCGGCAATCCGATATCTACAACGGTGGATCTTACATATATGGAGAAATTAATCCAATTAGCCCGTAAATGGAATGTGCTGGTTATACACGACCTGGCGTATTCGGAAATGGGTTTTGACGGATATAAGCCAGTTAGCATTTTGCAGGTGCCAGGGGCACACGACACTGCTGTTGAATTTCATTCCTTCTCAAAAAGCTTCAACATGGCTGGCTGCCGGATAGGCTTTATGACCGGTAACCGTGAGGCGGTTGGAGCGCTGAGGGAGCTTAAGAGCAATGTAGATTATGGTGTGTTCGACCCCATCCAGGAAGCAGCTGTAGCTGCATTGGAGATGGCGATGAAAGCGGGGGAGAATGAAGGAGTTGCACCGTTGTATGAACGGCGACGGGATGTATTTATAGCAGCATTGGCTCGGCAAGGCTGGGTAGTTCAGAAGCCTAGAGCGACTATGTTCATTTGGGCACAGCTGCCTGATGCCTACAATACTGGACAGGGACAAGGAAGATCACACAGCTTCGCACGCGACCTTTTACTGGGAACAGGAGTAGCAGTCATTCCTGGAGCAGCCTTTGGGGAACAAGGGGAGGGATACGTCCGAATTGCACTGGTAGAAGAGGAAGAGCGGCTTGTGGAAGCCACCCGGAGAATAGGGGAGTATTTGCGAATGAACGGCTAGATTCTCCCGAGAAGAGTAAATTAGATAACATAAATAATATTATGTTAACTAAATAATTCACCTGCCGCTGGATCAGCTCAAGGAACATGTAAGCAAGAGAACTTCCTTCGGATCATTGAAGGACATGCTGGTCCAAGCGACTGAGTTCTATGCACAGCGCAAATAACGGGTGAAATATAGACAATAGAATATGTAACCTCTTGCAAAAAAACAGGCCCGCACCGGAGAATATCCATTGCAGGCCTGTTTGCTGATGTATATTAATGAAGTAAACGCTAAACCTGACCTATTGACGAAGCCAACTGGTAGCCAGCAGGATAGCGCCTTTTTTGGCATTAGTATCAGCCAGGGCATTCAGCATCACGAAGTCATGAATTATTCCCTGGAAGCGAACCGCGGTTACGGATACACCGGCTTCCCGCAGTTTATTGGCATAGGCTTCGCCTTCATCGCGGAGGACATCGGCTTCGCCGGTTATGATTAGTGCTTCTGGTAGTCCACTTAGCTGCTCCAGACTGGCACGAAGCGGCGAGGCTGTGATCTGGTCACGCTCTTCCTCGCTGGTAGTATACTGATCCCAGAACCATTTCATCCCGGTCCGCTGCAGGAAGTAGCCTTCAGCAAAGAGATGGTAGGATTCGGTGTCAAAAGAAGCGTCCGTTACCGGATAGAACAGGAGCTGCTTGGAAATCGTCGGGCCGCCCCGCTCCTTGGCCATCAAGGTTATGGCAGCGGTCATATTTCCGCCGACACTATCGCCAGCTACGGTTAATTTACTGGTATCAAGGCCATATTCCGATCCATGATCGGCAATCCATGTCAGTACCGCGTAAATCTCCTCAATGGCTGTAGGATATTTTGCTTCCGGAGAGAGACTGTATTCAGGGAATACGAGGGCTGCTCCAGCACCTGTTGCCAGCTCACGGATCAGCCGGTCATGGGTATGGCTGTTGCCGAAGACCCACCCTGCACCATGGATATACAAAATGACAGGCAGAGTTTCACTTGAAGTGTTCACCGGGCGGATGATACGTATACGAACTTCACCTCCGGGTCCACCAGGCACGGTAAGATCCTGAAGATCTGCTTCCGGTTTGTAAATTTCACTGGACTGCACAGTGTTCACTGTTTCACGTCCTTTTTCAGGTCCCAGGTCAGGCAGAAATGGAGGTTCGGCATTGTCATCGGCAAATTTTCGGGCCGCAGCTTCGAGAATGATTTTATTATCTTTTGGCATGGTCAATCGTCTCCTTCTATCCCATTTTGGGCAGTCTCCTTTCATTCATAACCAAGTTTTCGTGAACTGAAACGGCAGGGGCTGGTTCTATTTGGAATTATCCAAGTGGCAGTGAACTGCAAGATACACCTTGATATAGATAATTAGCAACCTTTTAATGGAAAACTCGTCTTATAACTGAGGTGAGTAAGTTGATAAAATATTTCAGCCGGATGGTTTTGTTGGTTCTTGGGTTGATGTTTGTGGGCTATGCAGCAAATCAAGCCATTGATCCTTCTATTAAAGGGAGACAAGAGAAGCCAGAGCATTCTGTAGAAGACTTAGAGGCAACATCGACAGGAACAAAGGAGCCAGCAGATAACATGGAGTCATTAGGAGTTCTCTCGGCGCTACCAATCCCGAAATCATCAAAAGCTGTGACACCAGCAGGCCAGCCCCCTCTACCCATAGTAAGCACACCAATAACTTCAGTGCATGTAGTACAGAGCAGCTATTGCTGGGACACGCTGGGTTGTGCTGATTATGTGGGTGGCAGAGCCATGCTAAACGGTGAGCCCCCCACAGTTATTGATCCGGGGGATCGGATCAGCATTAAGCCTAACTACGAACCACTGCCTGCTAAGGTATATGTTTCGGAAATTAGAGAAAATAATGTATATCTTCCGGTCGATTTGTCGGATGGGGTGTTTGAAGCGCCCAAAGTGAAAGGATTATACTATTATCTATATGAGGCCACTTGGCTGACTGAAGATGGGAAATATACACTGAATCAAACCTCGGCAGTTTTTGCCGTAGAGATTATGTAAGCTTGTAAACAAACAGGCCGCATCCATCCTTGTCACCAAGGTCGTTGCGGCCTGTTTGTTATACAGGTGGGTATACTTATCACACATCACGGAATATTTAAAGTGCGTTCCGTTTAACCTCGTCCGGATCTCCTGGCAGTGACTCCAGTTGGGCTGTATTGCGATCCGCTCTGGTATAGACAATCAGGAAGAAGAGGGCAGTAATCAACAGCGGATAACCAATCGCTAGGCCGGTAAAAGGAAACACACCCGCTGTTGCGGCGAATGAGATCCAACTGATCACAACACCCGTGCGGTTGCCCTTCAGGAGACGGATTCCCGCAGCACAGCCCCCGATATATGTCAAAATGAAGGTGGCATTTGGAAATTGGATCAGCGTCGTAATGGAAAGCAGTCCGCTGCCGTACAGAAACAGCACTGTGACAAAGCACAATAGCAGGAAACCGATGGCCCCTGTGGGGGTCTGATATCGCTTCGACATACGGCCCATCCATTTAGGGGCGTAGCCCTGCCTGGAAAGTGCAAAGGCTACTCGCGAAGCGGCCCCGGTATAAGCGATAATAGTCGCGGTGCAGATGAACAGTCCGGTCAAGCCGGCGATGAATCCGCCCCAGGAGCCAAGCGGCTGGCTGATGATCCAGACCAGGGAGGAATCGGCTCCGCCCTTCAGATAGCTCTGGGTACCGACAGTAGCAAGTGCGGACAAGAAATACAGTACTCCTACAATAATGGCGGCGATGGTGACGCCTTTGACTGCAGCCCGCTGGGGGTCCTTGAACTCTTCAGACAAATGAGACACGGCTTCCCAGCCGATGAAGCACCAGAACAATATGGCTGCCGCCTGGCCGACACTCATCCAGCCGTGCGGAGCAAACGGTGTGAAGTGGACACGTTCTATCCGGGGAATTGCAGCGGCAAATGAAAATACCAATACAGCGACGATGGCAATCACCACAGCAATCTGTACTTTCCCGGCTACCTGCATTCCAATCCAATTCGTAACCAGCCCAATTCCCAGCATGGCTGCTGCCAGAGCAATTCGGGCATTGTCCCCCCAGCCCATAGCTGCCGTCATATATCCGGCTCCGGTTAATGCGGCGACGGGGCCTCCGATCGGGACCGACATCAGGAAGAACCAGCCAACCAGTGCGCCCGCCTTTGGGCCAAATGCCAGTGTGACAAAATGTGAGACTCCCCCCGCATTTGGGAACTTGGCGGAAAGGAGACCCATGGACAGAGCCAAGGGGAGGATCAGCAGCGTCATAAATCCCCAAGCGAGAAGAGAGGCAGGCCCAGCCAATTCAGCCGCAAGTCCAGGGACGATCAGAACCCCTGAACCCAGCACGGCCCCAATATATAGGGCAATGGCCTGCGGCATTCCTATATTGCGTTGCAAAGTTTGTTTCATAATGAATATGGCCTGCTTTCCTTGTATTTATATATAGAGTATCAGATAATAGATCCATTGGAAAAACGGAATAAACAGATAACATCCATCTGAAAAACCGATAGATAATCATTATATATGAAGGAGGGGTCTCCCTGGAATCACGCCATCTGTTTACATTTCTGGTCGTAGTCGAAACCGGCAGCTTTACACGTGCCGCCCAGAAACTGGATTATGCGCAGTCCAGCATTACCGCCCAGATCCAGGCGCTTGAAGCAGAGCTGGGCCAGCCGCTGTTTGACCGTATCAGTAAAAAGATTATCCTCACAGATGCTGGCCGCCGTCTGCTCCCGTATGCCCAGGAGATCTCCCGGATGCACACTATGGCTGAGGTTGCGCTGCGTTCGGAAACCGAACTGACCGGAGCGCTGCGGATTGGGGCACCTGAGTCACTGGCTGCTTTTCGGCTGCCTGGCATCATTAAGGAATTCCGCGGAAGGTATCCTCAGGTGCAGATCACACTGAAGCCTGGCGCCTGCTGGGAACTAACCGAGTTTGTCCGCTCCGGTGAGCTGGATCTGGTATTTTTGCTGCAGCCCGAGACGGAGTATAAGGATCTTCATACCGAGACGCTTATTCATGAGGCGATGACACTGATTGCTCCGCTTGGTCATCCGCTTATGAATCTGGATGAGGTTCTGCCGCTTCATCTGAAGGACGAAACTATTCTGCACACCGAAACCGGATGCACCTATCGTACCTTGTTCGAGCGGCATTTGAACAGCCACGGCGTGTTCCCCGATCCGAAGCTGGAATTCTGGAGCATAGAAGCGATTAAGCAATGTGTGATGGCCGGACTGGGTATTTCTTTTTTGCCCCTGATTACGGTCCGGAGTGAGCTGGCTGAAGGCAAGCTGGCCCGTCTTCATTGGAATGACGAGTCGCAGCGGGTAGCTACCCAAACCGCGTACCATAATAAAAAGTGGAAATCACCGGCTTTGGCAGAATTCCTGACAATTGTAGAGAATCATGCGTCTGCATGGAGAACCGGGGAAACAGACAATAATAAATGGGAGGGAATTTGACATGAACCAACCAGAGCCTGACTATGAAGAAGAGCTGGATGCTTTTTTAATCTGGATGAAGGATGCCGGCTTTACCCCATATACACAGAAGTCCTATCTTGCCGATGTGCGGGAGTTTCTGGTGAGTCTGAACGGTAAAAGTCTGGAGACCGTCAAGAAGCTGCATATCGTGTCCTACTTAACCTCAGTCCGTGAGCGGGGAGTCAGCGATTCAACACGTAACCGTAAGCATGCTTCTGTTAACTGTTTGTTTAAGGCATTGATGGAGCTTGAATTGCTGACTGCGAATCCTGCGGCGGGCATTAAGAAATCCAAGACGGAGAAAAACCGTGAGCCGGTCTATCTGGAGGAGCATGAATTGCAGCGGTTTTTGTCTGCTGTCGAAGGGAAGTATAGAAGCCGTAACCTCGCGGTTTTTCTGCTTATGTCCTATATGGGACTGCGGGTAGGGGAGGTTCACACCCTGAATCTGAGCGACTATAATGCCGAACGCCTTACACTTAGAGTATTCGGAAAAGGCCGCAAATGGCGGAATATTCCGGTGCCTGCGGAGCTTGCCCCTTTTTTGGAGCAGGCCCTGACAGACAGGCTTGAGCCTTGGCGAAGTAAGGAGGATGCCTTATTTATCTCTCAAAAAGGGCGCAGATTATCCATCCGGGGGATCCAGGGAATTGCTTCCGATACCTTTGGCCGTTTCCAGAGTGAAGTACCCGCTGCCCTCCGCAGACCTTACTCTAGCCACAAGCTGCGCCATTCCTTCGCTACCATGCTGCTGCGTAAGGGGGCGGATTTGCGGACTGTTCAGGAGCTTCTGGGACACTCATCTATCCAGACCACTACCGTATATACACATATCACGAGCCGGGAGAAAGAAGAAGCGATGTCCAGACTGCAGATCAGTATGCCGTAATAGTATTTTCATCATATAATAGCAAGGACCTATTTCATTGGCAGACATAACGATTCATGTTATATTTACTGGTATTAGAAACTCCGTCCTTTCAGTAGTGGGGGTTATTCTCCATGACCGGAAGGACGGTTTCTTTTGTTTTCCGGTCCTGAAGTTTGGTCTACCGGACAGCAAGTAAGAACATGCCAAAAAGACTATCTCCTCCCTAATGGAAGGGGGAAATAGTCGGGAACTGCCAGAGTACAGTCTATAGCTCCAGTTTAGAGATTTCACTTTTCAGCTTGTCACCGGATTTCTGGAATAGGGCTTTCTCCTCTTCACTGAGCGGCAGATCCAGTACTTCACGTACGCCGGAACGGTCAACTACACATGGGACTCCCAGGAAAACATCGGAGACTCCATTATAATTGTTAAGCAGCGTGGAGACGTTAAGCACGGCACTTTCGTTGTTAAGAATGGCATCTACGATCCGATCCAGTGCCAGAGCAATCGCATAGGAGGTTGAACCTTTGGCATCAATGATCTCATAAGCGGCATTTTTAGTGTCCTCAAAAATATCCTGGCGTTCGGCTTCGTCAAAACCGAGATCAATCCCGGCGACATTGGACAGACTCCATACAGGCAGCTCGGAGTCACCATGCTCACCAATGATTTGTCCGTGAATGCTGCGCGGGTCAATTTCTTTGTGAAGGCCAATCAGATACCGGAATCTTGCACTATCGAGTACTGTTCCGGAGCCGATAACACGTCTGCGGTCGAAGCCACTGATCTTGAGGGTGGCATAAGCCAAAATATCCACTGGATTCGTCGCGATCAGCAGAATAGCATGCTGGTTGTATTTCGTGATTTTTTGGATAATGTCTTTAAAAATCGAGATGTTTTTGCGCAGCAGATCAATCCGGGTTTCACCGGGTTTTTGGGAGGCGCCAGCGGTCACAATAATGATATCTGCTTCACGGCAATCTTCATAGGTTCCTGCCCAGAGCTTCACGCCACCGACAAAAGGCATGCCATGGTTCATATCAAGTGCTTCACCAAGGGCTTTCTGATGATTCACATCAATAAGAACCAGCTCCTGCATGCGTCTGCGCAGCAGCAAAGTGTAGGCCGTAGTAGTGCCGACTGCACCAGTGCCGATCACTACGACACGATTTGGTTTGAATGGGGGGGCCATTGCTATATCTCCTCCTGAGTTTTTGAATTTTTTGTGTCCAATCTTATCCATCATAAGCGCTAAGGTTAGTGTTTTCAAGCGGTCCGCATTTAATCCATTACCCGAAAATGGGCAAACTAACAAGGATTTTGGAATAACTGAGTAAGTAATGTGTAGTATTTCCATATTCCTTGTAATTATTTGGGTTATCTGTTCTTTAGTTTGGCCGCTTCTTTATAGCATGATCTATTTATATAGAAGACAGGGGAGAATGAACGAATGGATTTATTCCGCAAGAAACCTTTGAGTGCTCCAGCAAGCGCCGAAGGAGTCAAGCTCAGCAAGACATTAGGTGCTCTGGATCTAACCATGCTTGGTGTGGGGGCGATTATTGGTACCGGTATATTTGTAATGACGGGAGTGGCGGCAGCAGAGCACGCGGGCCCTGCCTTGGTGCTGTCATTCGTGCTGGCAGGGATTGCCTGTGTGCTGTCAGCATTGTGTTATTCAGAGTTCGCATCCACGATTCCGGTATCGGGTAGTGCCTATGCCTACAGTTATGTGGCTTTCGGTGAACTATTAGCCTGGATTCTAGGATGGGATTTGGTGCTCGAGTACGGCGTTGCAGCGGCAGCGGTAAGTAGCGGGTGGTCTGGATATTTCCAGGGTCTCCTTGACGGATTTGGCCTGCATTTGCCCACAGCCCTCTCCGGGGCTTATAATGCGGACAAAGGAACGTTTATCAACCTGCCTGCAATTATCATTATTTTGCTGATTTCCTTCCTATTGACCAGGGGGGTCAAGGAAACAGCCCGCTTTAATGCCATTATGGTAATAATCAAGCTGACGGTGGTCATTTTGTTTATTGTTACTGGTGTTTTCTATGTGAAACCGGAGAATTGGACGCCCTTTATGCCCTTTGGATTGCATGGTGTAGTCAATGGTGCAGCTACTGTATTTTTTGCTTATATCGGCTTTGATGCCTTATCCACCGCAGCAGAAGAAGTAAAACGGCCGCAGCGTGATCTGCCCATCGGGATCATTTCCTCCCTGGCGATCTGTACGGTGCTCTATATCGTTGTATCGCTGGTGCTCACCGGGATCGTCCCTTACCAGAGCCTGAATGTCAGTGATCCGGTTTCTTTTGCACTCCGTTTTGTGGACCAGAATATGATCGCCGGGCTGATCTCCGTGGGGGCTATTGCCGGGATGACTACAGTTCTGCTCGTGCTGTTGTTCGGCCAGACCCGTCTAATGTTTGCGATTTCACGGGACGGACTTCTGCCGCAGACCTTATCCAAAATCAGTTCTAAGACGCACACCCCTGTACGCAGCACCTGGATGGTAGGCGGCATTATTGCCGTGGTCACTGGTTTTGTTCCGCTGGACCGTCTGGCTAATCTGACCAGTATCGGTACACTTTTCGCCTTTCTTGTCGTTTCGCTGGGTGTAATCGCACTGCGGTATACCCATCCGAACTTGAAAAGAGGATTTAAAGTTCCATGGGTGCCTGTAATTCCTTTGCTTAGTGCGGCGGCTTGTGGATATTTGATGTATAATTTGGGAAGAGACACCTGGATCGGCTTTGTGATTTGGCTGGTTATTGGTTTAATCATCTATGCTTTATACGGTTACAAGAGAAGTAATCTGAATCATAACAAATAATTAATGCAGGAAGAGGAGAGGGCTTTGTCATTCAAGATTACAGGTTTTAAGGCTCTAGGAGCTGTATTTACGGTACTCCTGACCTTGCTTATACTCTCTGCTTGCTCTTCGCCTTCTCCGGAACCTTCCCAGCCCCCACAGCCGACGGAAGCGCCGGAAGAGGGGCAGACGATTACGCTTATTACCCCGGATGCCCAAAATATTGACAACGAAAAAAGTACGCCGAAATATCAGATTCAGACCCGTCTGACGGATTTTAGACTGCTGAATGATGCCATAGGGCTAGCCTGGGGCGTAACCAAAAATGAGCTGCGGATATATATGACGATGGATAACGGCAAGACATGGAGCAATATCTCGCCATCTTCGAATGTCCAGTTTTTGTCCAATCCTGTCTATGGCAAAGACATATTCTTCACAGATCCGAGCAATGGATGGATCATCCGCAGCGCATCGGGTCATACGGAAACGGTTGTACTACGCACGACAGATGGGGGAAGCAGCTGGAAAATTTCTTCTTTTCCTGATGCCAATGCGATTTCTTCGATCTATTTCAATTCCCCAGATCACGGATGGCTGATGACCTCCTGGGATGCAAAAACCACCAAAGAGAGCAAAGCACTGTATGCTACAAACGATGGTGGAGCGATCTGGAACCTGGTCATGCAAAACGAGCAATATAATCCTAACTTGCCGAATAATACGATCCCGATATCCGGTGTGATTACGGGAATGGTGTTCAAGGATTTTGGACATGGTTTTGTGACCTTACAGACCGGTGCACTTCCCAAAATCTACATGACCAAAGACAGTGGGGTAACCTGGGATCAGGGTCCGGAATTTCTCGTTAATGAACAGTTACGGGGTTGTGACCGGGTGATCACAGGGGAGCCTGATTTTTTTGACAAGGCCAGTCTGAATGGATGGATGTCTGTAGGTTGCCAAAAGGACAAGGAAGGCAGTATTACTTACAATGGTTATTTTACAGCTAATGGGGGCGGGAACTGGAAATTTGTAACCTTTGGACTGGGACCCCAGACGGGGATCAACCGCCATATTGCCCCCGCCTTTTTGAACGCACAGCTTGGCTGGACCCTGAAGAAGGATGTGCTGTATAAGACCACGAATCAGGGCCAGACCTGGACGGCGCTTCCTGCCAGCGGTGTGCTGCAATCGAAGCTAGCGGAGTATCCTGAGATTGTGAAGCTGCAGTTTGTTTCCTCCGAGGTGGGATGGCTGTTGATTGAGAAAAAAGAAGACCGCAAATCTATCCTGCTCCAGACCACTAATGGAGGGTTAAGCTGGCGGGTGATGTAAATTCAGATCGTGAATACGAGGGGAGCCCAACAACCTAATTCGGGTTGGCTGGGCTCTCTTTATTTGATAGATTTCGATTATGAAAAATGAAGCATCAAAAATCTTATTTAAAATTTTCTTTAAAAATGTGAAAAAAATCACATGACAAACGAATAATACTGTGATATATTTAACACATAGAGAACAAGTTCATTTTTTCACAAACTTTCATCCCGAATAGGAGAGATTAAAATGAAAACTTTCGAAACGGATTTTGTAACCAGAAACCTTCTGCAACTGTGCTACAACTGTGATGATGCACACCTGTGTGAAACAGAAGAACAATGCAAAGCTTGCTGGGCAGACAATGGAATGCTTCCTGAAGAAACAGATGAAACTAAGCAATTATTGGATCTCGTACACGCTTAATCGAAGTTGCCGGATCAACGTTAATGAAGACCACTTTTATCTCTGAAAAGAGAGCTGAGTGGTCTTTTTGCCTTGCCTGCAATTATAGATCATCGAAAATAATGTTTTTGTAATGCTGTATGGAATACCTGGGGCATATACATGTACAGAAGTGCCTGTATCCTGGCAGGGAACAGGAGAACATGGGGAATAAGGGGGATTAAGTCATGGGAATGGGCCCGGATCCGGCTTGGATGTTTGATCTTACGGGGACGGTAATACCGATCTTTCTTGCTGTGGTGATTGGCATTGTCGCTGTTTCTGCAGGCAGGGGGCTGCTTGTGTGGAGCCGGAACAACAGCTCGCCCCTATTGACCATCCCTGCCCGTATCGTCAGCAAACGCAGTGAACTCCGGCAACAGCTGCAGGATGACAACAATAACAGCCGGACGAACACCACCTATTATTTGACCTATGAGCTGGAGAATGGCGTGCGGATGGAATTCAAGGTGGACGGCAATGAATACGGCATGAGTGCGGAGGGAGACAGGGGTATTCTGACTTATCAGGGTACAAGATACCAGGGATTTCAGCGGCAGCCCCATTACTCAACAGCAGAATAGGAAAAATGTAAGTTGTTTACAGAATAGCGGCGTATACTATAGATTCCCCTTGTTTCCGGTTCGAGGAACAAGGGGATATTTGTATGATGTGAAATTTAACTACCTATGAGTGTAATCAGAACATGAAATATCTGCAGCCTGTATCTGACTACAGCGGACAACAATTTTGTCACAGGTGCTTAGCTTGTGATTGACGGCGGAATAACACGTAAAATGATCTGTGAGCCAGAACCCGAATGGATTCTGAGAACAGGAACAGGGAGAAAATTGGGCGCAGCAGTCACCTCTTAGGCGAATGCACATACAATACAGCGAGCAGTTGAGAAAGTGTAGGCTAAGGAGGAGAAAGAGTGGCCGTAATTAAAGCAAACTCGGGGGATGTAAGGGTACTTGCACGGTTGATGCGGGCAGAAGCCGAGGAGGATGGAGATTCTGGCATGCTAATGGTCGGCAATGTTGGCGTCAACCGGATACTAGGCAACTGTCTGGATTTCAAAAACATCCGCAATGTGAATGACATGGTCTTTCAGAGTCCAGGTGGCTTCGAAGCTCCGCAGAAAGGATATTTCTACCAGCGGGCCAGGGAGTCCGATATCCGTCTCGCCAGACGTGCTATCGGTGGTGAACGAACCAGGCCGGCATCTAACGCCCTCTGGTTTTTTCGTCCCGTCGGAGACTGCCCGGCGACCTGGTTCAACCAGCAGAATACCGGCCGGTATAAAGCACATTGCTTTTACACTCCCACAAGCGAGGACTGTCCTGCAGTATACTAAACCGTTCAGGTCGGCGGATGCGGATGCAGCCGGGAATTTCGGTGCTTCGCTTCCGCTGCCCAAATCCGGTTCTACTCCAGGTAGTGTTTCTCTGAGTGACCGTTAGCTTGAGAACGAGCTTCAGCTTACCTTAGGCTGTCCGAATCAGCCTGCACACCAACAATAACTAGGAGGTTTTTTAAAGATGATCGTTCAACCTTACCGCCCCGTTACTTATACGATTGGCAGCAATCCCTCTGGTGCAATGAACAACATGAACAACATGAACAACATGAACAATATGAACAACATGAGCAATGTAGGCAACATGAATAATATGAACGGCATGCATAGCATGAGCCCAATGGGAATGGGAAAAATGGGCACTATGGGTACTATGGGTACTGGCACTATGGGCACTATGGGTGGTACTATGGGCACTATGGGTACGATGAGCGGACCGCCCCCTCAAGTCACCAGCGGCAGCCCAATGACTCCAACCGGCAACGTAGTATCGACTACCGCTCCAGTCTATGAGCAATCATACATCGAAAACATTTTCCGGCTGAATCTAGGCAAAGTCGGCACCTTTTACTTCACATACGAGAATAACAAAGATTGGAACGCCAAGGTCTATACTGGTGTTCTGGAAGCTGCAGGCCGTGACCACATTATTATCAGCGACAAAACCACCGGACAGCGCATTGTGCTGCTGATGGTGAACTTCGATTATGCTACCTTTGATGAGCCGCTTGTATATCAATACCCCGGTACGATTGGCAATCCTCCGACTACACGCAACTATCGTTAACGACAATACGCATATCCTAGTTTAACAGGGAAACGGCAACACGCCTTTACAAAGGGCGGTTGCCGTTTCTTAGCATTCCGGTGTACTGAGGTTGACGGAAGGGGTATTTAAGATTTAACCTAAGGTAGAAGAAGGATCATTCTTTCACGGAATTACTATTATTGATACAGCGCAAACAAGGATGATATTTTTACACTTGTTCGCACCTGTTTTTATACGCAAAGTAATATTATAATAA
>NZ_LVWH01000023.1:0-13794 GCF_001909045.1 Paenibacillus sp. P3E
AATTCAGAATAAAAGATAATATCACTGGAAGGGAGATAAACACATTGAGCAAATACTCGCGCTGTCGATACGTGTTCATATGATACCAACCTACTAAAAGCTCCTTTTGATGCCATATACACACTGTACTAAACACGTAACGTCTTTGGGGAAGGTTTAATATTTTGATCAAACCAAGGATAGTGAAAAAAGACCAAGTTCTTGTCAATTTCGGCAACTCAGTACAAGTTTTTGTCTTGAGAAAGGACAAGGGTTAGAACAAAATCACCCTAACGGGTGAATAAGCTTTCTAACTAGTGGTCATTCATCCGCTGGCTCCTCTTTTCTCACCAAGGTTCCATTACAAACTGGACAAAAAGCTCTTGGGATTCTCCGTCTTCCAGTCCATCCGAACATTCTGCCACTATAAATTCAGGCACAGGGTCAATCGTTCCACATTCCACCCAGAAATAGTCTATCCATACCTCAGGCTCATCCTCCCACGCTTCCATTTCTCTGCTTTTATCCCGTTCGTTCTCTTGTCCTTCTGTCTTTTTCATGCTTCCTTATCCCCTATTTCCTTTGATTCTCATATTCTCACTGTTCATCATAATAATAAATCCGTCCATATTCTGCATGCCAAATCGCCACAAGCAACATACGGTGCCTGCAGCGGATCAAGGTCATACGCCTCTAGCATTCGCTCACGATACGTTCTCTTCTTCCCACGTGTCACTGGAAATATCATCTCTATCTGTTTATGTATCATATATCTTCGCAGGTTAATCACTTGCTGCGACTCTTTATTTTCCCCACTGTCCCACCATCCGGAAATGCTTCGGCGGTATATGCTGCACCAGATCGTATATAAACTTTATCACTGGTGACACCACATCTCCCCCTTTGCCCGTTCGGTGATCCTCGTACCAGTAATGCACCTGGTAGTAGTCATAGCTCGCCACTCGGTATACCGCAATCGCTGGACGTACCAAGTATCGCCCGATGTATTTTGTATCTCCTCGCACATCCTTCATCCGCTGCTCCGAGTTCACATAAAAACCCTGCGGATACCTTTGGTAGAGTTCATAGACCAGCGTTTTCATCCGTGCTACTTTCGAAAACCATTTCATCATTTAATCCAGCAGTAACTTCTGCCACGATTTCCGTAAATACTTATACGAGATGTATTCAACCTTTTTCCATTCTTTAAGGACATCCAGCGCCCCTTCTGTTATGAGTGCGTGAATGAGCGGGTTAAACTTCAAATCACTTCCAAAGGGATGGATGACCGTGATCATTCAAACCTCATATTTCTTGCTCTTATTTTTCCGTCAGTAGTAGTACTCTATCACCTTGACTACCTGGTTGCTCAGTTCATTTTAGCTTCCGCAGGTCTTGATTGAACACATCTCGCAATTCTTGAGGCACCGTAAATACCATATGGCGATGGGGCACATTCAGAATTCGCTCTTACTGTTACTCCGCCCATTCATTGGTATACTTTTCCCCGCACCCATGACAAAATCGATTTTTGTATGTGAAGCAAATAAGCATCTTGTATAGTTTTATTCTAACGTCATATCTTTTTTACTAAATATGTTAAGAATCACTCATGTTGAAGACATCTCAGATTCATTATTATGATTAACTATAACCTCCTCTTCCTAAGTTCTCTATTAATTGTACTTTGACTAATTCTAGTTATATCAACAACTTCCTTCATGTGCGTGGTTGCAACTTCTCAATAGCATGATCCAATTGTCTTTTTGTGAATTTTTGGGGTCTTCCTTCGCGGAACCCCTCTTTTTTTTGTTAGGGCTTTACCAGCTTGGGTTCTCTAAAGAATCATGCTCTTTTAAATTCTGCAAATGCGAATAGATTGGTTAACAGCATTTTACAGACTGGTGTATCCTCAACAAGTCCCATATTCAGAATGTATATTATTACACCACTCCTATGCAGCTCATCAACATATCGCACCCCCTCTCTTACGGTTCTACAGAACCGGTCAAGCTTTGTAACCACTAATGTCTCCAGGGATTAAACTAGCAACTACGGAGTTTAATTTAGGCCGATCTTCTTCAGAACCGCTATACTACTCCTCAATAAATATGTTATGGTACCTACTCCTAATCTTCATTATCTGTTGCTCCAAGCTATTACCGTCCATTTGTGTTCTTGTAGAGACCCTTCAGTATCCAATAATTTCACCCATTTACCTCCACCGCCTAATTTGATTTATGACCCCCAGTTATGTCACCTACTAAACCCGCATTAAACCGTCTGATTTCCACTACATAAGGAGGGGGCTAAAATTTAATAGTTAAGAGCCGCTCAAATGACTCAAATATATTATCTTAGTCCAATATTAGGAAGAGTGTTCCTTTAAAGTGAAAAGCATCACTCTGGGTTCTCACTTAACAGAGAGGACAATCCAAAACGTACACTCTATTCAATATGATTTTCTTAAGTATTCTGTAGTTTGTTGTTATAGCACATTTGACTTAAAGTACACTTATGATTTAGATATACTATTGTCATCCCTGGTCAGGTCAATATTATTAATACTTTCAACACCGACGAACGCTTTCATTTGCATTTCTATCTCTGTAAGATCAGGAAGACTACTACAGTAATAAGGAAATTACTAATTGAACACATTGATGTATATAGCCAGGCAGAGTTTGTGAAAAAATAATCATCCCTATCTTGCGATCGCAAATGTGAAAAATCATACAGTTAATTCATTAATATCACCACATCAGGGCATTCGAATATTTAACACGATACCAAAATCTATGCATCATTTTGGGGCCCTAAAGGAAATTGTTATATGCATTCTATCCCTCAATTCTAGGCTTATCTTTCAAAATTGATATTAGATTTTTCAAATGACCTATAAAGATCTGACCAGGTTCAGAAAAATGAATTTCTTAATAACAGCTTCATGAATTAAATTGATTTCTTTAGCAAAATTGTAAGCATTGGTCCCAAAACCCCAGCTCTCTTTATGGTTTATTTGTTAGTTTCATAACTTCATCCAAAATAAACAAACTAATTCAAAGAGAATAATTAGCCTAATGAATGATTAAGAGAATTAGAAAATTTGTTACTGTGTCTGCATTGTCATAACTTCTGCTCTTACCCTCTGTCTCTTTTGCAAATTCCAGTATCGATAATTCATCAGTAAGAAGCACCGCATTTAGGTACTGACAATAATAACTGTTTGGCTTAGTATTGTAAAAAGGGAAAAGCGTCAGCACTTAAGGTGTAAGCGCTTTTCCCTTTTTATAGTCAGTTACACTTTTCATCAACTGTTACATTGTCATTTGTAATGATAACTTTTGAATAACCTGATAAAGATTCGGTATAGGAACATATTGTCTTCTTAAATGTTTCTTTTCTGGAATCAGTATACTTTAAATAAATTCCACCTTCCCCGGATAGCTGAAGGTTGGGACGGATACGGGTTTCTTCGCCGCTTTTTATTATTTTATCAAATGTATCTTTTGAATCACTTTCCACAATATCTCCGGCCGAATTGCTAACAAGCACTCCAGTTTCAACTGAAATAATATCATTCTCTGATTGATTATCTATTGTTACTGCAAAGCTCTTAAACTGATTTAAAAACTCAAAATTATTGAACTTAACAACGAATATAGCAGCGATTCCAACAACAATGAATATACACCACATAAGAATAAATGTAGTTATTTCCCTTGTCTTCATCACTAACCTCCTCATAAAATGATAAGTAACTTTATCATAAAAGTTACACGCTATTTATCTATTTAAACCCATTGCAGGCATTCCCCATATCAGCATAGTGCTATCATCTAGAATCACCGGTTATATAGATCCTGCTTCGTGCATTAATTTATATTAAGCTATTCTCCCGTTAGTTGAATTACTGACCGGCTGACTTATCGTGTTTGAGTTAACGTTCTTGGTTCATGAGCTGCTAGCATCTGCCGGACATAGAAAGACCGCCAGTGAAGGCGGTCTAAAAAATTTATCATTTCTACCCGCAGTAAGGTTCTGGGGATATTAAAAACCTGAGATGATTCGGTATAAGCCTAATTAGAGCGTCTCGACCAATTTCTGAATCTTTGAGTGGAAAATAAATATTTATTTCTATTTTGCCGTCCTTTACACGCATTGCACTCTCCTGTTCTGCCTTATAAGCATCAATCTCTTCAGACAAGGGGAACAGTTAGCCTTGAACAAACGTAGCGTAGTCGCGTTTTGAATGAGATTAGTAGGCAAAATGATCAAAGCTAATACCATTATAAATAGTACGTGTTTCAACTTCATTGCCAGTGTTTTTCAAGCATAACCATTTTGCAGCTTTAACGTAATTACTGCTGGATTAAGAATCAAGTTTTAGCGTGTGATAGTTATTCTTTATGTAGTTATAACCAGAATATATAGTCAAGATTAATGCAATATACATAAATATTTGGTCGACAGGAATAATTGTGATGAAGTTGAATGGGCCGTTATTTAACAAAACACCTGCAATTGCTACAACTTGAAACACCATTTTTATTTTTCCATATTGATCAGCTTGTAAAGCGATTTTTTGAGATGAGGCCACTATCCTAATTCCAGTAATAATAATTTCCCTTGCTATAATAGCAAAAGCAATCCAGGAATATATTAACTGTTGATTTACCATTAAAATCAACGCCGCTGAAATGAGCAATTTATCCGCTAATGGATCCAAGAGCTTTCCCATGTTCGTTATCTGATTGTATTTTCTTGCGATATGTCCATCTAATTTATCAGTGGCTGAGGCAAGTATAAATACTGCTGAAGCATAATAAATTCCATAGAAATCTATGTGCTGTATGACATCAGATTTGTAGATTAGCCAATCTGGATATATGGGGAAGAGTAAAATAAAAATAGGAATTAACAATATTCTTGCAATAGTAATTTTATTCGCTAAATTCATGGATCTCCTCCTTAACAGCATTTCACTCATTGTACCATATATTGGAACAATGAGTGAAGGCAGCCGATCCACTGACCGGCTTCCTTTGTGTCGTTATTATCGTATCGTTCCTTGTTAGCTTAAAGACCTGTAGTCATATGAACTTCTTTTAACCGGGATGGTCTTCGTACGGAACCATTCGGTCGCTTGCTGCACCAGCGGTGAAGAATTTAATGGAGTAACCTTATCGATTGAAATCCAATCATAACCATTAGAGTCTTGTCCCTCGAATTGAACTACGGAACTACCAATTTTTTCGGCGCCAATAACTTCATACAAAATTGCAATATGATGCAAGAGCTCAGTCGAATCATTCGGTAGAGTCCATAGCACAGAAAAATCACAAACGCCAATATTGTTGAGTTCTTTAATCGAGAGTCCTGTTTCTTCGCTAAACTCCCTTTTTAAGCCTTGCTCTAAGGACTCTGATACTTCTAGTCGTCCACCAGGCAATCAAATTGGCCAGTGTAAGGGCCTAAACTTTTTAGAATAACTAAGATTTTCTCGTTAACTATACATATTCCGTAAACCCCTATGTGGCGATGGAACTTTTCCTCCATTGAACTTAATCCCCCTATTGTTTGAACAATCGATATATAAATATAAAAATCAGATTGAATTAGCAGTCTACTCTTTACGCTATCTTCCCGTTGAACTCTAAGTATATTATTTAGTTGATAATATCGTGTTGTTGCCCTTCCTTCGGGTCTTTTATAACAACCCATTGGTCCTCTATTACTATGTATTTTTCAATGCAGTAGTCAACAGCTTCATCAAATGTTTCAAACCATAAGTCGGCAAAACTGCTCTTATCTTCTTGTGTATCATACAAAAAAACATAAACACCATCATTCTCAGATTCGTAAATCATAAGCTTTTTAACATTATCAACTTTTTCTTTAATAAGGGTATACATTCGCACTTCAAAACCACCAAATTCGTTTTTTCACCATTTTACCATTAAATATACTGCCCGTTTGATCATTGATCTAGTTCCTCTTTGGGCTTACCCGCCAGCAGCTCCTTGGCTTCCTCCGCCCAGTCCAGGTAGGCCTTGTAGACATGCTCCCCGAACAGGACGGTCAGGTAGAAATACAAATGGTCCTTTTCGGTATGGAGAACGCGCTCCAGATTGCCTTTGAACATCTGAATCTGCTGAAGACTCTGTGTATGCCGTTCCTTGAAATCTTCAATCCGCGCAAGATTGCTCTCGTCCGGAACCAGGCTTCCGAAAAAAAGCTTGAGCAGGATCTCATATTTTGTATACTCCTTCTGCTCGGGAAGCATGACCCACTCCTTCAAAAGCCCCCGCCCTTTGTCCGTGATGGAATATATATTTTTCTCCGGGCCTTTGGAGCCGGCGCCTTTATGTTTCAGCACCAGCTCTTCGGTTACCAGCTTCGCCAGGGTCGGATAAATCTGCCCATAGCCTACTTCCCAGAAGCCGCTGATCATCACATCTATCTTTTTCTTAATATCGTATCCGCTAAGATCCTCATGGTTCAGCAGGCCCAATATGATATAGACCGTAGTATTTTCCTTGGGCATGATCTTTCCTTAGGCTCCCTCCGTGTAGCTGCTTTTTGAAACGGAATCCTTCTGAGCACCGAAACCTACCCGCAGCACCTTTTTCGGGCATACGCTTTGGCAGCTGCCGCACAGAATACATTCATTGCTGTTCATGTCTCTGTTTTGTACCATTTCCTGGACCTTCAGGCTCATCGGGCAAGCTCTGTCGCACTTCTTGCAGCTGATGCAATCCTCGGTTCTGGCCTCCAAATGAAGTGAGGGATAACCCAGTTTGTTCTTAAGGGTATTGCCCAGGACCATGAACGGAGCCATCCAGCAGAGGGAATGACAGAAGGATCTCCGCCCGAAGATCAGAGACACACTTACTATTAATAATACGACGGCAAAGTACGTAATGAAAGCCGGAGGGGCAGAAACCGAAATTCCGTAGTCGGTAAAATAAATCGGATTGAGGTCTTTGATCCCGCCTGCACTCATAAACCCGGCCAGAATGGACAGCACCCACGGTAACCAAATCAGATATTTAATGAGGTTCTGTTTGCGGCTTGCAGGTTTGTTCACCACCTGGCTGCAAGCCTCCTGCAAGCCTCCCGCCGGACACAACCAGCTGCAAAAGGCTCTGCCAAACACCAGTGAGAAACCAAAAAGTGCGGCAAACAGCAGAAAGCTTCCGGTGGCAATACCGGCAAAACTGCCTTGTACAATCAGATAAGGAGAGAAATAATTCAAGGTAACCGGGAACAGCAGCATTGAAATCAGCAGGAGGGTCTTTCGAATCTTTTGTTGCCGCATGCTTCATCACATTCCATTCTTCATAGGATATAGGCTTTAGGCCAGAAGGTTGTATATCATGATGATATAGTTTATGGTATCAAGTTGAGATAGATACTGTCAATGAGCTTTTTGACAAATGTACGTAATCATTAACCAGACAAGCCTTCTTCATCGGCGCGGATTCCAGAACATATTAATCCGACATTTCATCCTAAAAAGTAGAATCCTAACTATAGACATTCTAATTAAATATCAGCATAAAAAAATGCCCAGGTTTGGGGTTATCCAAGCCTAGGCAGGTGATAATTGTGACGTTATTACTATTCAAGCCATTATGCTGATGGGGCTGCCGGTTTGTCTTCAGCGATCATCGTCCGGTTTCTGCCGTTGCTCTTCGCCTGGTATAGCGCCTGATCCGCCATCTTCAGCAATCCCTCCTGCTCTGAAGCATGCAGCGGGTAATGGGCGATGCCTTGAGACACTGTAACCTGAGACGGAATGGGACCCTTGCTCTGTTCCAGTGCCCTGCGGACTCTTTCTGCAACCTTGAAGGCTTCTTGCGGGCGGGTACGGGCCAGCAAAATCACAAACTCCTCACCGCCGTAGCGATGGCACACATCATCCGGCCGAAGCGAGGAGACAATCACACCGGCTACATGTTTCAGTACTTCGTCACCGGTAACATGGCCATAGGTGTCGTTCACGAACTTGAAACGGTCCACATCCAGCACAATCAGTGAAAATGGAGTCCCTGAATCGATCCACTGACTGAGCGTGTACTCCAGGGATCTCCGGTTCTTAAGCCCGGTCAGCGCGTCTGTCGCAGCTTCCTGCGTTAGTTGATCCGTATGTTCCTGAATGTCTGTCACAGCCAGAAAGACAGCCTTGGTCAGCAAATCGGCCTCCCGGCTCCAGTGCGGCTTGGCTTCCGGAATGACAATCTTCTCCTTGCCCATCTTGCTTACCAGGTCCGCCAGATAGGCAAAAGGCCGGGCCAGCCTGCGCGCCACCAGGATCACACCAATCAGCAGTACAATAAACGGAACCAGTGAATAGCCAATAATGGTCTCAATGTGCCCGATCAGCTGCCGATGAATCAGACTCATCGGCGAGACGACCACAATTCCCCAGCCGTTCGCCGGAACACTGGAGTATCCGGCGAGCAGATCGGTACCCTGAAGGTTACGAACCTCCTGTTCCCCGCTCTCTCCCTTCATCAGCTTCTGCACAACCTTGTTGCTGCTAATATCCATCCCGGAGAGCTGCTTGTCCGGATGATACAGCAAATGCCCATCGGAATCGACAATATAATAGTAGGAGCCCAAATCGTCCACGCTGTTATTTCCGAATATCCTGGAAAGCACATTATTCTCCTGCAGATAAATCGTGCCGCCCAGTATACCTAGATATGTACCGTTCCTGCTAAAGATAGGTTGACTTAAGAACACAATCAGTCTTTTGGTGGTCGCAGTCATATATGGAGCGGATATGTAGGGCTGTCTGAGTGCCAAAGCTTCTTTAGTGGATTGAGAACTAATATGCTTGCCTGCGGTTCCTATGGTGGCCGGTTCTACGTTGCGGACAACCCCGTCTGCACCTATTACTACGATGGAATTAAAATAATTGCTGCTGTTGCGCATCAATTTCAATTGATGTTCCACTTGCTCAGGCGTCCTAACGTCCATATCGGAAAGCATCTGTGCATTATAGGCCAGACTGCCGCCAATGGATTGAAATAAGGAATCCATCGTCCTGGACATGCGGTCCGCATTAGTGAAATTCAGATGGAGCGTCGTCTCCATCAAAGATTGTCTTTTGGAGTCATAAGAGCCAACCAGCATAATGGTTGAGGTTAGCAGAACCACCAGCGTCACAAGGCCTGTAAGCAGCGATGTCAGACTGAGCTTCTTCCTTTGACGTGGCCCGGCCTTTCTCAGTGTAAGCAAACGATAAACCCTCCTTGATTTCTGAAAACTACATAAATCCATCATACAACAAATAATATCGTTATTCGACAATGAATCCATGCAAAATGGCGTGCAAATGGTTACCCCATTTAACACGCCATTATTGCATCAGGTTCTGCTGAAAATCCCCGTCCTAAACTACCTGCTATTGAACTGCCTGCTGTTGCCCACCGGGTTCAAGTGGCAGTTCGGGCTGAGGGTTCTCTTGCTGGAGCAAATCAGATTCCTCAGCGGCAGCCCCCTGAATCATCGTTCCATTGAACAATGAGGTGATTTCAGCTGCAGTTAGTGCCCGGCTATAGATCAGAAAATCATCAATGGCACCGTTCAAATTGGGATCGCCATATTGGGATTTGCCGATATAGTTCTGAGTCGTAACGCCAAGACTTGAAGGCTTCAGCGACATGGCGGTATTCACAGCAACCTGCACGCCATCAACATAGAGGCGGCCCGTCGTACCGGACAACGTCACAGCGACATGCTTCCATTGCCCGGCGGCCAGCGGGGCAGAAGCCGTAAGCTGCTGTTCTGAACTGTTGCCGCCGTTTGTAATCGCAAACCGCATGCCGCCTCCTCCACCTGTCTGGGGAGCCAGGAACATATTTGTAGTCGTGTCAGTGCCAAAATCAAAGATTCTCGCCCAGTCATTATTCGCGGTAATGCGTACCCAGGCTGAGATCGTAAAATCATTCAGCTGGCTGAGCACTCCGGCTGGCAGAGAAGCATAAGCACTGGTTCCGCTTAAGCCCAGCGCATTCCCTGCTCCTGTACGGCCGGTAACCCAGGATGCTGTTCCCGTCAGAACGGCATGATTGGCACCATATGAGGAATCGGTCACTGTTGTGCCTGAGGATTGGTTCATTTTATAATTGACGACTATACTCGGTACCGGTGTAACCGTCCCCTGCTCAATCTTCACTTCGTAGGATGCTGCTGTACCGATATTGAGACTGGCGGTTGCCGTTTGGCCGTTCACTGCCGTGAAACTTCCGGAAGCTACGTTATTGACGGTTACATTATAGGTTCCGGCGGCAAGTCCGCTGAAGTCCACTTTCGTGATGTGGGCAGTTCCGGGTGTTACATTGCTGAGTGTGAAGCTGACGCCGTTCTTCGCTTTGGCGACTGTTGCCAGGCTGTATCTGTCACGTCCCAGGGTCATGCCCCATTTTTCCGTGATCAGATTAAGGCGCTGAAATACGCCGTCCTTCGGAACAATAATATAATTACCGCCGCTCTCCGTTACATCACAGCCGTAACCGTAGAGGCCAAAGATCGGGTCGACCGCCACATCGGAGCTAAGAATCTTGATCGCGCCAAACAATCCGAGGTCGGCTTCGCCGGACATGCCGCGCCAGCCGTTGAACAATGGGCCGCCATCCAGACCGAGTGCGCCATTGTTGCCTTTCATGGCTTGATACGTCCAGGACACAGCCCCAATATCCGCCGGATCGGAGCTGATCTGGCCCGAGTTGATGGCGTTTACATTTGCAAGCTTGGCAGCATAACTGAGCCGCTGCTCTACCTCAGGCGCAGTGGAATTGCTCCGCACCCAATCGTCCATGGCGGTTCCGGCCAGCGATGCTGTGTATTGGAACTGCCACCAGGGTTCCCCGTTGATAGTCACCGGATCGGTATAGAAGTACCAGACAGGCATTTTCCCGCGGACAGCACGGGTTTTGGTATTGATTTTGCCTTTAATCGTATTGTTATTCTTCATCTTGGCCAGCATATAAACGGCTTCTTCACCTGTGTTGTCATAGTTGTATTCCGAACCATACGGGTAAGCCGTACTTGCGAAATTGTTGTATTTGGTGTTCATTTTTGCGATGATATCGTTCGCCTGGGAGGTGTATCCCTCATCTTGCAGCGCTTTGATAATCTCCGGAGTAGTTACTTCTCCCATCAGACCCGTGTTCCAATTATAGGCGACCGGCCCGTCATAAAGAGCCTTCATAATGTTATAGGCCCGCAGCAGATACGTGCTGCTCGGCTCTTTGTAGCTGATCAGGCCAGGGTACAGCTTGGAAATCTTATACATGCTGAAATACGTGTTGTAAATATGAGGGTAAGCATAACCCCGGTACGTTGGAGTATCATTCGGAGGGGCCATAAGGAAGTCCGGCACCAGATAATCGGTGTGATGTCCAGCCATCAGGTTGTTCCAGATCGTGGTATCCAAATACAGATCGAGTGCTGTGATTTCTGAGGTGACGGGTTTCTGGACATTTTTCTCGGCAAGGAATTGAGCATGTGTGTATCCCCAGTCATCTCCCCAGCCCCAGTACCCTGCAAAGTTGTTGCGTTTGGTGTTCGACTGCATCATCCAGTCGTCGAACGCTTTGTCCCGGATATCTCCGGGCACATTCCACTGCTGGTTGTTCACCATAAAGGTCGCATGACGCTGAAGTGCGGCATCCACAGCTTCAATGGCGTAGAACTGCAGGGTTGTCTTTTCACCGCTGCCATAATTCACTGTAATATTGTTGGGTCCCAGGTGATTCATCTGGAGTGAATACAGCTTGTGGTCACCCGATGCAGTGCCAAGTGAAGTCACGGTGGTTTCAGACGGATATTGTGCGGTCACGGAGGTAATGGTCTTGGAGGTGCGGAGATCGAATTTGGCGGTCTGATTGACCGGCACGATCATCCCGGGGACCACGGTGGTATCAATCATCCCTTCGGAATACAGCCGGTCTTTGACGGCCTGCTCACTGGCGGCTTTGAAAAATTTGAAGGCATAGGTCTTGCTTGCTCCGGGTGCCAGGGTCAGGCTGCTATTCGGCAGATATCCGCTGCCGGTGCTTTTGATCACATTGGAATGGATGTAATAGACTGAGAGGCCTTCGACCCAGCCGCCTTGATCGCCAGCCCACTTACTGCCGGTATGCTGCTGAATGCGCCAGTTATCCATATACTCAAAGCCTGCGCCGGTTGTGCTGTCCGGGACAAGCAGGAGAGAGGGGCCGATCCCGCTCGGCCGCTGGGCGGTGACATAAGAGCTGTTATTACCGATGAAGGACTGGGTGACCACCCGTGTTTCATAAATCTGCTCATTACTGCCTCCGGTCCAGAATTCATTAAAGGGAAGCGGCAGGCCAAAGTCTCCGATCTCCAGAGTCTGTGTGCTGGTATTGGTCACTTGAATCTGCCAGAGCAAGTAATCGCTTACAAGACTATAACTTTCATTCACGCGGAAATTGCGGATTCCTTCGGCATTCGTTGAGTTTTGATAGGTAATGTTGACAGTGTTGCCGGATTGGCTTTGTGTACGGGCATCGGCCGACTTATTGGTCCAGGCTTTGGTCCAGGCACCGTTATTCAGCCGGTAGGTGAACATCAGCTCGCCCAGCCATTGATGGTCTGCCGTATTCTGGTTGGGAGCATTTGTAGCGTTCATAACGTAGTTGGTAGGAAAATTATCTCCGGTCAGCTTCAGACTGGAGATATCGCCATTGGAACCGGTACTGACCTGGAAGTTGCTGTTCGACAAATCATAGGCAAAGGCAGGCTGGGCAAACCACAGAAATCCTGCGGCGGCGGCAGTGAAGACTGCACTCAAAACTGTCCTTTTTACAGAACGGACCTGAATCTTCTCCAGCATAAATTTAACCTCCTGGTTAAAGCGGAATGTACAGTATTTTTCTACTCCTCCACTACGCTTGATGCCTCTCTAAACCTATCTCCCCCCTTTCAGAATCTCTTTGCCCTCCATCGTATTGCTTTAAAATTGTTGTAATTCATCTACCATATTACAGTCTGTGCTGTAAAAGAAAATCGAGATTTCCAACCTTATTTTTAATCATTTCAACCTATATTGGTTGAACAGTCTATGAACTGGCAATTCGTCATGAATCGGCAGGATAGTCCAATTCATTTCGCGAATAATCTACATGGGAGTATTTATGAGGTTGGTGAATCAGACATTATCCGAAAGGGACTGAATCATAATATATGGGGGGGATTGCTTTGGAAGTAGTAATAAATAACACAATGATTCAGCTGATTCAGGGAGATATAACAACGTTAGAAGTGGATGCAATAGTCAATGCAGCGAATACAAGTTTGTTGGGTGGAGGTGGTGTAGATGGAGCCATCCATAAAGCTGGAGGAAAAGCAATATTAGAGGATTGTATGAAGATCCGTAACCAAAGAGGCGGTTGTGGGGTTGGAGAAGCGGTAATAACAACTGGAGGAAACTTGAAATGTCGATATGTAATTCATACCGTTGGTCCTGTTTGGAATGGTGGAACGCATAATGAAGAAGATAAGCTAAGGAACTGCTACAAGAATTTATTGATTTTAGCTGACGCTAATGGAGTAACTAGTATTGCTATCCCAAATATAAGCACCGGAATATATAATTATCCGAAGGATCTTGCTTGTCGTATTGCCGTAGATGAAGTGACGAAGTACTTACTAGGTAAAAAATCAAAAATAAACAAGGTATTATTTGTGTGTTTTGACGAAGTGAATTATGAAAACTATATGATTGAATTAAGGAGACTTTTTTAGTATTTTGAAGACATCACCTCCATCATCTAACAC
>NZ_LVWH01000024.1:0-13697 GCF_001909045.1 Paenibacillus sp. P3E
ATATAAAAAAGATAAGGAGAAACGTAATGATTGAATTAATTATTGGTTTGAGTATTGCTGCTATATTAATGTTGGTAGAATATTTGTTGAGTGTAAAATTAGAAAATCCCTTGTGGGGAGGGATACTTCCTTTAATTTTGATTATCGGAACTGCTTATGTTTTTATGAATGGCATATTACAGCCAAATTCTAAAACCCTTTTTCCGTTTCTACTTTTAATCTCTTTTATACTTGGAGACTGGGGTACTGGACGTGAAAAGCATATCAAAAACCGCAAAGCTGAACTTGAAAAAATGAAAATAAAGGATATTGAGTATTAAAGCCTTTAGGAACTGTTTTCAAATTCTGAATGCCTGAGGGCTTAACAAAAAAATATGGTCCCTCACCAAGGAGGGACCATACTTGTTCAGAGTATCAGCCGAAGCGGCCCATGATATACTCTTGAGTCATTTGATTCTCAGGGTTGCTGAAGACCTTCTCCGTCTTATCATATTCTACAAGCGAGCCCAGGTAAAAGTATGCTGTATAATCTGAGATCCGTGCAGCTTGCTGCATATTGTGTGTGACAATAACAATCCGCAGATCCTCCTTTAGCTCCTTGATCAGCTCTTCGACTTTACCGGTAGATACCGGATCAAGGGCAGATGCGGGCTCATCCAGCAGGAGAATCTGAGGATTTACCGATAATGCTCTGGCAATGCATAGACGCTGCTGTTGTCCGCCGGATAATGCGAGTGCTGAATCCTTCAGACGGTCCTTGACTTCGTCCCATAGAGCCGCGCGGCGCAGGCTGCTCTCCACAATTTCATCCAGAGCCGCTTTGCCCTTGATCCCGTGATATTTTGGACCAAATGCAATGTTCTCGTAAATTGACTTGTAGAAGGGGTTAGGCTTTTGCCAGACCATACCGATTTTTTGCCGAAGCTTGATTACATCTGTACCTGGAGCATTGATGTCCACACCATCGATCCAAATACTTCCTTTCGTTGTGGAACCGGAGATTTCATCATTCATCCGGTTGAGCGAACGGAGAAAGGTCGATTTGCCGCAGCCCGAAGGACCAATCAGCGCAGTAACTGTATTCTGTGCAAAAGGAAGACTAATCCCTTTTACTGCTTCATAAGTGCCGTAAAAAATGCTCAAATCCTCGGTTTGGAACGATTCGCGTACCATTGGTTCCGCTATACCCATCTCATATTCCTCCTATTGATCCATCGTATACTTGCTGCTAGCTCATTCTTTTTGAAGCCGTAAGCTTGCGGTATATTAAACGGCCGAAGTAACGGGCAGCCAGATTGAAAATAAGTACCGTAATTACAAGCACTGCCGAAGCTCCCGCTGCGATCTGTATGGCATCCGGGGCTAAGCCTTCACTGTTAACTTTCCAGATGTGTACTGCCAGCGTTTCTGCCGGACGGAAAGGATTCAGCGGCGAAGTTGCGCTAGCCGGATTCCAGTTGGTGAAATCCAGACGAGGGCTGCTCATGCCTGCCGTGAACATCAGCGCAGCCGCTTCCCCAAAGACACGTCCCGCCGACAGAATGGTTCCGGTGATAATGGTCGGCAACGCGACTGGAAGCAGCACAGTAGTTACAATCTTCCACTTGGACAACCCAAGGGCAAAGCCTGCCTCCTTCTGCTGCTTCGGCACTGTGCGGAAGGCCTGTTCCGTAATCCGCACCATCAGCGGCAGGTTGAAGAAGGTAAGCGCCAGAGCACCTGAGACCAGGGAGAACCCGAGGTTAAAGGTGTTAACGATTAGCAGGAGACCGAACAACCCGACAACGATCGAAGGAAACGAAGACAATACCTCCACGATCAGACGGATGAAGTTGGTCAGCTTGCCTGGGCGGGCATATTCCGCCATGAAGATCCCGGCACCCAGGCCTAGCGGAACCGTAATGATTAGGGTCAAGACCAGCAGGTAGATGGAGTTGAACAACTGTGGCCCGACGCCTCCGCCTGCGCGAATCTTTTGCGGTGCAGAGGTTAGGAAATCCCAGCTGATATGGTTAAGGCCCCGGATCAGAATGTACCCCAATAGTCCTACCAGGATGGCTACAATAAGTAATGCGAAAAATACGATAAGTGCTGTGGCAATTTTGTCTGCGGTTCTCGGCTTCAAATTTTATTTCTCCTTTCGAGCATTCTTACGAGGAGGACAAAGACAAAAGTCATCAGCATAAGAACCAGCGCCATACTCCACAGCGCGTTATTTTGCGGTGAGCCCATCGTCGTGTTGCCCATGCTCAGTGTAATCACACTGGTCAGGGTCGATGCCGATTCAAAGAGCGACCGCGGAACGAAAGGTGCATTCCCGATAACCATTTGCACAGCCAGGGCTTCTCCGAATGCACGAGCCATCCCCAGCACCACACCTGTCATAATCGCAGGGAACGTAGTCGGGAGAATCACACGGGCTATGGTCTGCCACCGGGTGGCACCGAGCGCAAAAGAGGATTCTTTCAGATTTTGCGGCAATGAAGCCAGCGCGTCTGCAGCCACGCTTGTAATGGTCGGCAGGATCATGACCGACAGGACAAGCGCGCCTGCAGCAACCCCGATGCCCTGACCAGGGAACGTATTACGCAGAAAAGGAACAATGACGCTAAGACCGACGAAGCCGTACACGACTGATGGAATACCGGACAACAGCTCGATTACCGGCTGCAGCAGCTTTTTGCCCCAGCCTGGCACAATTTCTGTCATGAACAGTGCAGCACAGATACTTAGAGGACTTGCAATCAGTGCAGCAATCAGCGTAACCAGGAAGGAACCGGCGATAAAAGGAAAAGCTCCATATGAAGGTGTGTCCGCTTCAGGCGACCATTTAGTGCCAAACAGAAATTCAGATACTTTTACATCTCCACTGGTGAATGTGGATATTCCTTTGGATGCTACAAAATATACCATCGATATAATGATGACTATCAATAGCAGTACACAGAAGGACATATACGCCCGTCCAATAAAATCTTCTATATGATGTTTTTCAATCTTTGTTTTCTTTGGTTTTGCCCTCAAGATGCTCCCTCTTTCTAAAGTGAAAAGAGAGGCAGAAGAATTCCGCCTCTAATCACTTGAAGTTCTAATGGATGATACACTTGAATGTTTTGTTGTGAATTACTTAGTAGTTACTTTACCCGCAACATCACGGGAAACCTGCATTTTCACAGCTGGAATATAACCCAGTTCCACTACATCACCATTCTCGTTCTGCACTTCGTCAGACACCATGTAATCGAGGAATGCTTTTACTACCTCAGTTGGTTCGCCGTTAGTGTACATGTGCTCATAAGCCCATACCGGATATTTACCAGTGATTACATTGTCAACAGATGGCTCAACACCATCATATTTTAATGTCTTGACTGAATCATCGAGGTAAGACAGAGCCAGGTAACCAATCGCTCCTGGTGTTTCTCCGATCATTTTCTTAACCGTACCGGAAGAATCTTCCTGAATAGATCCTTGAAGATCTTCTGTTTTGGTTCCAAGTGCGAAGTTTTCAAAAGTAGCACGTGTTCCGGAGCTGCTTGGACGGTTGATGATCTGAATCTTTTGGTCTGCACCGCCAACTTCTTTCCAGTTCGTTACTTTACCTGTGAAAATATCTACAAGCTGCTGCTTGGTTAAAGTATCTACACCTGCATCCTTATGAGTTACTGCTGCGATGGCTACAACCGCTACCTGATGGTCCACAAGCGCTTTTGCTTTTTCAGCATCGGCATCCTTCAGTTTTTCTTGTGCGAATACATCGGAGTTACCGATATCCACTTGCTTCTCAGCAACTTGAGTAAGACCTGTTCCGCTTCCTCCGCCTTGTACCTGAATATCAACGCCTTTATTGGTTTTCATGAACTTCTCAGCTACCTGTTCAACCAGCGGTTGCAATGCTGTAGAGCCTGAAGCCAGAATAGATCCGCTCAAATCTGTACCGCTGCTCGTTTCTGTAGGTGCATTAGTGGCAGCTGCGTTTTTCCCGCCATTATTGGTTGCTGCATTGTTTCCACCGTTGTTGTTGCCGCATGCCGAAAGTGCTACTACACTTGTTAATGCCAAAGCCATGACCCACGTTTTTCTGAATTGCATTTTTTTGTCTCCTCCTGAGTGTTTTGTATAGCCTCTGCTGCCGTGAATGAACAATAGACATGTCCACCGGATCAACATCCGCTATGTTTTGTGAGTATCTGCTGCTGGTTATCTGCTTCATACAAAACTCACCTTTGGAAGCATCAGACTGTGTTCGTGTCACATCTGACTCTTCTTATTCTAGAGCCCGTTCGTCAGGGAAAAGTATTAAGTATGTAAAGCGAAGGATAAAAAACATAATAGTAATTGTATATCACTATAGATATAATCTATATTAAGAATAAAATCCTTTAATGAATCCCTATTTTTGTGGAGGTACATGGTGAATATTGTTAAGCTTCAAATCGTAGTCCTGATTGAAAAATATAAAAAAGTAACCGATGTGGCTGCCGAAATGGGCTTAAAACAGCCTACCGTTTCCTTTCATATGAAAAGCCTGGAAAGCGAGCTGGGCACCCCACTTTTTCAATACCGCAGCGGACGGGTGCTGCTTACCGATGCGGGACGTACGCTGTATCAGTATGCATCGCGGATTGTCGCACTTGCAGCTGAAGCTGAACGAAGCCTCAAGCAATACTCCTCTCTCTCTTCCGGTCATCTCGAAATCGAAGCAAGCTATGTGCCAGGTACTTATCTTCTGCCTAATTTGGCATCGCAATTCATCCGCCAGCACTCCGGCTTGGATATTTCGCTGTCCGTGCAGCCGGATACTGTCATTCGCGAGCGATTGCGGGGCAGGGAAATCCAGCTTGCTGTTCTGCATACCTATGACGGGCAGGACAGTTCCTTTACAACCCGCACGATTGCCCGCAATGAGGCTGTTATTGCGTTTGCTGCAGGACATCCTTTTGCGGACATCCCGAATATCTCGCCTGATCAGCTTGTCCTGGAGCCATGGATTCAGCATGAGACAGGTTCTTTTCTGCAGGGAATTACGGATGAATGGGCTGAGCGGAATGGTGTGAAGGTGTGGGGACATGCTGTAGTGAATTCACCCGAGGCAATGAAAGGAATGATTCGTAACGGAGGAGGTGTGGGGCTATGCTCTAAGACCGGAATTGAGGCTGAACTCGCTGCGGGAGTCTTAAGCTGCATACCGCTGCCAGGTGTACAGCCCGAGCATGGTGAATTCGCACTGGCATGGCGGAAAGATTATACCCTTACCCCTTTACAACTTGCGTTTGCAGAACTGGCAGCGGGTATTGCAGAAGAGGAATAATTCAAAAAAAAGTATAGCCCCTTGAGGACACTGTTTACAGCGTCAAGGGCTATACCTGTTGGTTTATGAAGACTACTACATTTTTTCCGCCACTAGTGCGAAGGTCTTGGGAATTCCTGCATCAAAAACGTCAGAAGATAAATTGGGCTCTTCGGCTAATTCCCGGATGATCAGCCCGCTTCTGGCTGCTGCTGTCACGATCTCACCCAATGTCCAGCGCCGCCAGTATACAACACTGTGTTTCTCTTCTCCCGAAGGTACGCCGGATGAAGGCAGATACTTGGAGTAAGATACCTTCTTTTCCTCCAATGAAGTGTCAAAATAATCGCCGCTCACCTTGTGCTTACGGATCTTGGCCGTTGATCCCTTGGAGGAAATCAGTTTCGTCGTGACGGGATGGAAATCACGCAGCACGAACCGGCCACCGGGTGACAACAGCCTGCACACAGTATCCATAAATGGGGCCAGATCCGTAAAGTAATGTACGATTCCCATTTCAGCAAAGACGATATCATACGAACTATCCAGCAGTTCTTCCGGCAGCTTCAACACATCCGATACGATGTATTGAAGTTGAACGCCCGCTCCTTCGGCCAGTTCGCCAGCATAACGGGCGTTGGCTTCCGAGAAATCGGCCACACTCACATTTGCTCCCATGAGTCCGAGTGCTACGGCTTTCATGCCGTTAGAACCCATGAGATTTAGTACTTTCTTATCCCGAAACTCGCCTAGGTAGCTCAGCAGAGGGTACAGCTTGGCAGCAGGATCTTTCATGAGCTTCGCCGCAGCTTCAGCAGGAGTGCCGAAACGGGCGGTCCAGGCGGAGTAGGTATCCTCATTCCACAGCTCTTCACTGGAAGGAACTACGCCTTGTCTTTCTTCCGGTTCGTTAGGTTTTGGTTTTGGAAATTGTTCATGTTCATTCATGGATAGAAACCCCTTTATCTCTATTAATAATCTATTAGGATGCGCTCGGAAGTGCTTCCTTTACCTTCACCGCTTTTTTGCGTCCTGCATATAAGTATACAGCGAGTCCACTCATTACCAATACTCCACCGCTCCATTGCAGCCCTGTCAGTTGTTCACCCAGGAGTAAGAAGGCCAGAATGCTCGCCCCCACTGGTTCACCCAGAATGTTCATCGATACTGTAGTTGCTGAAGCATACTGCAACAGCCAATTGAACAGAATATGCCCGAATACGGTGGGAACCACAGCCAGCAGAACAAAGATTCCCCACTCCCGCGGGGGATAATCAAAGAATGGAATGCCAGAGAGCAAATTATATACGCAAAATACTGCTGCCGCCGAAATAAAAACGATCAGGCTGTAAAGATAGGATGGCATTCGGGCCACAAGCTTCTGTCCAATCAGTAAATGGCCGGCAACCGCAACAGTACCCCCGATGGATAGCAGGTCACCTTTGAGGTTGTCCGCAGAGAGGCCAATATCTCCCCAGCCGATAAAGACCACACCGATTATGGCGATGCCCAGACCCAATATAGCGGAAGAGGTACTTCTTTCCTTATACAGTATGTAGGCTCCCAGCATAATAAATACAGGCTCCAGCGCCATAATCATGGTTGAACTGGCCACAGAGGTATACTTCAACGAACCCATCCAGAGTAAAAAGTGCAAGGCCAGCATAACGCCAGAGATTCCCAGCATGAGCCAATCCTTACGGCGCAGCGCAAATGCCGCCCCGCTGTACGGCCTGGCAAAAGGCAGCATCAAAAGCGAGGTGAAGAGCAGCCGGTACATACCTTGAACGGATGCTGGAGCATCCGACCATTTGATGAAGATTGAAGAAAACGAGATGGCCACAATTCCAATTAGCATCAGAAGCGGGACAGGAACGGGTGGCTTTTTTGAATTCACGGATGGCTTCCTTTCAGGTTAGATATAACTCACTATGTTAATTTATCGCAGAATGAAGAAAATTGCAGCCATTTTCACAATAAATAAGCAAATAAAAAAGCATGAACTCCGCTTCCTGGAAGAAGTCCATGCCTCTATTTATGAAGATCCTTATCCGGATGCTTACGTTCCATACTAAGGCTTAAGCACAACCTTGATGCAATCCTCTTCCTTCTCATTGAAGACCTTGTACGCATGTTCTGCTCTGCTGATCGGCAGCCTGTGCGTAATGATATCCGTTGGATCAAATACATTTTCTTTAATCATTGAATATAAAGCGGGCATGTAGTGAATAACCGGAGCCTGTCCCATCTTAAGTGTAATATTGCGCTCAAACAGATGTCCCAGCGGGAACATATTATAGTTAAGCCCATACACACCGACCAACTGGATCGTTCCGAACTTACGCACGACCTCTGCTGCAATCCTGAAAGCTCCAAGCGAGCCCCCTTGCAGCATCAGTGTGGTTTCCACCTTTTCCACCACTGTTTTTTTGGCATCGAGACCGACGCAATCAATAACTACATCTGCTCCACCGCGGGTAATTTCTTTTAAATGTGACTCAATGTCCTTCACTTTCTCAAAATTGAAAATCTCCACATTATTGGTCTGCTTGGCATGGTGGAGACGATACGGAACATGATCTACGGCAATCACCCGGGATGCCCCTTTGATCCACGCGAACTTTTGAGTCAACAGCCCAACCGGCCCACAGCCCAGAACAATGACCGTATCTCCCCGTTTGACGCCGGCGTTCTCAACACCCCACCAGGCTGTCGGCACGATATCTGAGAGAAACATCAGCTTCTCATCATCCATCTCTGCATCCTCAGGCACAACAAACGGGCCAAAATTGCCATAGGGTACACGGAGTAGCTCAGCCTGACCGCCGGCAAACCCGCCATACGTATCTGAATAGCCCAGATAACCACCTGTATCCTTGGCATCGTTGGCATGATCACATTGGCTTTCCATTTCATGACGACAGAAGTAGCACTGGCCACAGGCTACGTTAAACGGAACAATGACACGGTCGCCCTTCTTCACCTTGGTGACCTCCGGACCCACGTCCTCCACGATTCCCATCGGTTCATGCCCAATAATGTAATCGTCATGCATACCAGGGATTTCTCCATTATAGATGTGGAGGTCCGAGCCGCAGATGGCTGTAGAGGTTATACGGACGATGATGTCATCTTTTTTCTCAAGCTTGGCATCAGCAACTTCTTTGACAGCTACTTTCTTCTTGCCTTGATAGGTTACTGCGATCATGTATGACCACTCCTTCGGATGAAGAGATATGAACCAGCAGGCTATAATTCCTGCAAGCCATACTATGTTATGCCCCCAAATCCTTCAGGTTTATCCATGCAAGAGCGGGGAATACATCATCAGTGCAACATTCTCGGCAACCGCTTCATCGGCCACCAACTCGCCTTCAGGCGTCATTACCTTGCGCCGGATGCGGTTTCTGCGGATGTAACCTCCCCACGGTTCCAGACTGATCACATGCTCCGCTTCGTAAACTTCATACGTATAGAGTGGTTCGGCATCACAGCGCCATTCCCCATATAAGTGAGTGTCATCCAGCCACAGTCTAAGCTGATAGGTTTCTTCGGTCGGGTTCAGGAGCTGCAGATCCAGATAGTTATAAGCACAAGTGGCCCCGCTGCCAAAAGGCTGAGTCCGTTGTTCATCCGGGAATACATCATAGCTGTGGCGGTGCCGTTCCGTAACACGCAGCGGCGTGTGTAGAGTCATCCAGTAGATGAGATTGGATAACTGGCACAAGCCACCCCCGGTTCCGGAACGAAATCCGCCGTAATACAGAACCATCCCATCAAGGTACCCTTTCCGCCGGGTCGGCTTTCCGATGTTCTGCCAATAAGAAAATGTCTCACCGGGGCGTATTATCAGACCATTTAGCTTCGAGACAGCAAGCTTCAGGTTTGTTATCTTGTTATACTGGAGCTGCATATCAACATTCCGCAGACTGCGCAGCAGCGGTGTTGCATGACTGGCGGAACGAAAATGAAGGTCTTCTGCAAGATGCACCTTGGCTCTCTTCTTCCGTTGTATTACCCATTGCCCGTATCTTTTCCAGGTAAAATACTGTTTTCCGGCAAAAAGTCTCAGGGGGGAACGCCGGATTGGCTTCATGGCTGCTTTGGCGGTATCCATTAGAATTCCACCACTTGTTCCTTAAGAAGTTTGGCAAATCTCCCTCCAATGACCGAATTGTGATGCTTTACAATTTCGCCCCCGCTTAAGCTTTCATTGTCAAAGGTAGTATGCGCATCCTCAACCAGCACACTTGAGTATCCCATGCTGAATGCCCGTCGGGTGGTGGTATCCAGACAGAACTCGCTTTGCATACCGCAGATCACCAGGTTGGTAATGCCTAGTTCCTGAAGCTTATCATGCAGATTTGTCCGGTGAAAGGCATCCCAGGTAGGCTTCTCGACAATCAACTCACCTTCCAGCGGGGTGACATGCCGGCTGATCTGCCAGGTGGGAGTCCCCTTAGTGTATTCTTGATCTTCAGTGTGCTGAATATATACAACCGGAACGCCTGCTGCCCGTGCTTTATGCAGGAGGGAGACGATTCTGCCCGTCACTTTCTCCTCCTCATACAGCTTCATGTCTGGATAAGAATACATTGCTTCTTGAACATCGATGATAACTAACGCAGTAGAATCATTTGCCATTGGATAATCTCTCCTCATTCATATAATAATAACGAGCCCTATATCTACGCTAAAAATTATACCAGAACAGGAAATGATACAGCTTCATTTTTGTAACAGTTGCTTCCAACTTGCGAATATCCCAAAAAAAACGGACCTCTGCAGTGCAGAAGTCCGGCTGATTATCCAGTTTATAAATTATTTTCCCCGTTTATTATGCCAAATGAGTGCGTGCAGCTGCGGGAGCACCCTCGCCTTATTCATCTCAGAATCAGCGATGACCAGATTGAACAGCCATTCCAGCCGTCCCAGCAGACGGGCCGAAATGTCTCCCTCTTCCGTAACATCATCATTGCCAGGCTGCAGGAAAATCGGGACCTCCGGATAGCGGGTGTGGATGCTTTTCGCATATTGGTAATCCTCATCATTAAACACTACAACCTTCAGACTGTAGGCAGACTTGCCTTGGGTCTTCAGTTTGTTCATAATGCCATCAAGCATCTTCCAATCGGTCTTCATCCCTGAGCTTGGCGGCTTAGGGCTAATGGTAAGCACATCCACATCGTAGAACCAGTCCTGCCATCTGCTGCCCTGCGTTTCAATGGCTGCCTGAATCCCGCGCTCGTGAAGCAAATCGATGAATGTGCCCACTCCTTCACCAATCAGTGCAGGGTTACCCCCGGAGATGGTCACACAATCAAAATTATCCCCGGCAAGAAGCGTGAGCTCATCCATAATCTCCTCAGGCAAAAGCATCTTTACTTTATCCTTGGCCGATCCGTCCCAGGTAAAAGCGGAATCACACCAGCTACAGCGGTAGTCGCAGCCGTAGGTGCGGACGAACATGGTTTTGACACCAATTACCGCACCTTCACCCTGGATCGTTGGACCAAACATCTCAATTACCGGCAGCTTACTCACAGTCACAGCCCCCATACAGGCGGTAGGATGGCCCCTCATCAGGAATATCCGCTGCCAGCACTTCCGCCCAGGAAGTTGGAGTCTCCCACAGCTTAACGGAATACAGCGGGAGTGAGGCCTGCTTCAGACGGTAGGCAATATATGCCGACATGTTTTCCACCGTTGTACGGAACGACAGCAGTGCCACCTTTGAACCTGTGTTTACCAGTGTCTCCAATACAGGCTCATTCCCCATAGCCAGAAAAGCGTGATCCAGATGGTCCAGAAGACTCTCCTGCACCGTTGCCTTGATGTCGCTGAAATCAATGACAAACCCTTCGTCAGAGTGTCCCTCTCCTACCAGCGGCTTGCCCTTCAGTACGACCTCCAGCTTGTAGGTATGGCCGTGCAGGTTGCTGCACTTCCCTTTGTGGCCTACCAATTGATGAGCGGAGTCAAAAGTAAAGATTTTGCATACAGATACTTCGCCCATCATCAGGATACGACCTCATTTCGTTCCGCTTCATATTGGTCCAAGCCACGTTTCCGCAACAGACAAGCCGGACAGGTGCCGCATCCGCTGCCAATAATTCCGTTATAGCAGGTTAGCGTATGCTCACGAACGTAGTCAAAATATCCGAGCTCGTCGGCCAGCTTCCAGGTTTCTTTTTTATCCAGCCACATCAGCGGCGTATGAATGACGAACTCGTAATCCATAGATAGATTAAGAGTGACATTCAGTGACTTCACAAATACATCCCGGCAGTCCGGGTATCCGCTGAAATCGGTCTGGCATACCCCGGTAATGATGTTGGCATACCCAAGCTGTTTGGCAAGAATCGCTGCAAAAGACAGGAACAGAAGATTACGCCCATCCACGAATGTACTCGGCAATTCCTCCCCTTCACCGGCGGCAATCTCTATATTATCCCGGGTCAGCGCGTTAGGCGCCAGCTGATTCAGCAGGCCCAAATCGAGAATATGCTGCTTCACATTGAATTTCTCGGCTATTTCCTTGGCGACCTCAATCTCCGCAGCGTGGCGCTGATTATAATTGAAGGTCACCACTTGAACCTCTTCGAACTGCCGCAATGCCCATATCAGGCAGGTTGTGCTGTCCTGGCCGCCACTGAATACGACTAAAGCTTTTTTGTTCATCGGTTATTCTCCTCTCACTTGCCCCGGTTTAACGGTTGTCCACTTTCTCTGGATACAGGTCATGATTGATCAGCCGGTGCTCGGCCATCGCTTCATATTTGGTTCCCGGACGCCCCCAGTTGCAGTAAGGATCAATGGAAATCCCGCCACGCGGGGTGAACTTACCCCAGACTTCGATATATTGCGGCTTCATCAGGGAGATCAGATCATTCATAATGATGTTTACACAGTCTTCATGGAAATCCCCATGATTACGGAAGCTGAACAGATAGAGCTTAAGTGACTTGGACTCCACCATTTTTTGCTCCGGAATGTACGAAATGTACATGGCGCCGAAATCCGGCTGGCCGGTCACGGGACACAGACTCGTAAACTCAGGACAATTGAATTTCACAAAATAATCGCGGTCGGGGTGCTTGTTGTCAAACACCTCCAGAATGTCCGGATCATACCCGAATTTATAGGTTGTTCCTTGATTGCCCAGCAGGGTAACCTCCTGCATTTCCTCTTTCAATCTGCCTTCTGACATGACAAAAAAACCCCTCTCTTTTCCTCCGGCAGTTCACCGGAACTGGAAAGAAGAACGAGTTTCGAAAACCTGGCTCTACTAAGAAGAAACGCCTCCCGCCCAATTCGAACGGATGTATAATGCTGACTGACAGGCGCTGTCTTTTTGCGCACAGCATAACAGGAAGAGAAGTACAGGCGGCTGCCTACACTTTTCCTGGACCCCTTATTTCCGGGATGATTTATGCCAAAACGGTCTTAGTTTTTTATAGAGGGAGTTTGCGAACCTCTCCTGTGCTCAAGGCCCAGAATTCTTCTTTATGATATTACTGGCGAATTGAACTATACCATGCCGGGCGGTGGGTTGACAACCCTCACAGATGATCCAAAATCAGTGAACAGAGCATTCCCATCGCGGCAACAAGTCCGGTCAGCGGTCCGCCTTCCTCATAGGCTTCGGGCATCATGCTGGAGGATACCATAGAGATAATTCCTCCCCCGGCAAAAGAGGCGATCAGCGCCGTCGTAGATCCGCTGGCATGATCCATGAACAAGTATCCTGCACCCGATGCGATGGTGGATATCACAAGAACGCCGAGCCATAATAAGACGATCTTACCCCTGCTGTAATTGTCCTGCTTAAGTCCTGACGTACTGGACAAGCCTTCAGGAATATTGCTGATGAAGATAGCAACAACCAGCAGCATGTTGACCCCTTGACCGGAGATCAGACTGGCACCGATCATAATCGATTCCGGAATAGCATCCAGCACTGTTCCCGCAAAAATAGCCATACCGCCTCCCTGCGCCTTCGTATTGCTGCTGTCTCTGACGGATCGTTTACGTCCTGCACCGCCTTTGTGCGAGATATACCAGTCAAATAGTGTAAACACCACTGCACCGGCTGTGAATCCGATAATGGCCGGGATAAGCCCCCCTTCATTGGCCGAATCATCCAGCAGTTCATACGCCGCCGCACCAATGAGTACCCCCGTACCGAAAGCCATAATGAATCCAATCAACTTGTTCGGGATCGGCAGATATAACGCCAGCAGCGCTCCAAGTAGCACAGCAGAGCCGGAAATGGCCCCCCATAACAGAGCACTCCACAATAGATTCACCTTCCTTAACTAAAATAGCTCAGATATAAATAGAAGTGCCTGATAGTAATTTACACTAGAAAAGAATATTACAATCATCTGCAGGTCCGGTAGTGAAT
>NZ_LVWH01000025.1:0-11771 GCF_001909045.1 Paenibacillus sp. P3E
TTTCTATACACTTTTCATCAATACGTTTACTATATTTGTTAACAATGGAATTATGAAAGAAGAATTATATGCTGGGCAATATGAAGATTTGTCGATTTCTTTATTATCGATCAATATGTATGGCACACAGGAAATAATTCTTCTCCAAGAATTTCTACCAAAGCAGAAAAGTATCTTGTCCATCCTGTGGAGCCTTATTCTTCCTCATTTGACAAGGGCAGGGATGGATATGTACAGTCAGATGACATAAGATCCGACTAAGCACGGCAAGTTTGAAGTCAGAAGCATATTATATTCATCCGGTTTTTACATGGTCTTACTATAGATATCAAGTAAAATCGTAACAAAAAATCAAGCTTAAGCGGATCACTCTCCGCCCCGGCTTGGTTTTAATTGTGTAACTAAATACTCTCTTTCTGCAGACTAATGCCGAACATCATGCAAAAGATGTTCACACGGCAGCTGCGTGAACTTAAGCAAGGCGGGGTGAGGAACGTAAAGTGTACAACCAAGAATAACGGAGTATGGCTGGTCACTCAAGTTTATTCTGGATTCGTTGTGCAAGTGGGGCGTGCAGCATATTGAGAAGGTGTATGGCAACAAATACGATGTCCTGGAAGTAAGTATCCTGAACAAGTAATACAAAGTGGAGCAGCACAAAAACAGGCCAGACTGAAAATTCAGTCCTGGCCTGCTTTTTGTCTTTCGGTATGACCCAAATTTTCAAATAGCAATTGCGGTCTTTCATATTTCAAAAACACTCAAACCCCATAATGTATAACGTACTTATTCTCGTTAATTGCCCGTCTTAGCAAAACCATCAAATCTATCAATTCTGATGATGACTTGGATTGTTTATCTTTTAACACAATGCTGTAAAAAGCTTCTAAGGATTCAGGCGGTATAAGCGTAACTCCCCATCTGGCAAGGGCCAAACTGGGTCTGTTATAGCTGTGGAAGTAGGTTTTGATCAATGACAAATCGTCCCACCAATCATTCAAGAATTCATCAGCAATCGCGATGCAATGATAGGTTTCAGCTTCATATTTGGAGTAATCTTTATCCGTCTCGAATTGATCTATAATACCGAACTCAGCAACACAAGCCACTTGCACCCTCCTTTACTTTCTGCTTATTTGGTCACAACGACTCGCGGATCACTCTTTTATAATACAGCACCGACAGGAAGCCGAAAATTGAATACAGCGCCGTGTATAGCAGCATGACCAGGATGGTCGGTGTGAGCATTTCTGTGCCGAAGAAGAACCAGCCGGATTTGACGGCAAAGTAACTATGGCTCAGGCCAACGACCAGCGGAATCCCGAAGTTGAACAACTGCTTGAACTGGATGCCCCGTAAGAGATCTCCTTGGGTAAAACCCAGCTTCCGCAGAATGGTGTAGCCTCCTTTTTCTTCCTCGCCTTCATCCATTTGCTTGAAGTACAGAATGCAGCCTGAAGTAACCAGGAAAGTTAAGCCCAAGAAGCCGACAATAAACATAATAACGCCCATATTGTTCCGCTGTTTGATTTCAAAATCATACTGCGAAAAGCTTGGATACTCGGGTGACTGATTCGTAAAAATTTGATTTGCCTTTTCTATTTGCGAGCGGTTAGCAAGCTCAATCCCGTAGTAATCCGCTTTTTCTTTTGCTTTTTGCAGCTTGGGATTCAGGCTCTTAACCAGCTCCTGGTAGACCGTCTCATCGACAACAAATATGCCAGCGCCTCCACCGTAATAATAGGGCACAATCGATTCCTTGGATATGCCTATAAGCTTCTGCTCAATCGTCCCTTTCAAAGTCTTAAGGCCAATCTCGCCGGTTTCATTCAATTTAAAAAGCGTATCCATAGCACTGTTGTACCCCATAATTCGGGCTTCGCCAGGCTTTACATCTATCCCTTCTACAGTGCTGTCGCTGACTACGGAAGTAGAAAGAACCGTGTCTTTGGAATCCTTCTCCATAATTTTCGCAGCATCGACTTCCATCTCCACGGGCTGCATATGAATTTCTTTGTATTTGATTTGCGCCGCATCCAGTGCCTGTACAAACTTCTCCTTGGCCTCCACCCGGGTGAACCCAAAATCGTTAGGTGAGCTATCCTTAGCGTTCGCTTCCGCCGAATAATAAGAGATATAGCTGAGCGACAACAGACCGATAGCCAGCGCGGATACCGTTGTAATGATCGTCAGCAGCAGCGCATTCGACTTCATACGGAACATAATAGACGAGAGCGAAAGTACTTCATTGATGGAGAGGTAGCCTTTTTTACTCTTGCGGATTGCGTTGAATATGAAGCTGACTGAGCCTTTATAGAACAGATACGTGCCGACAATAACCAGACCCAGGATGAGAATCATCGAGGTCATCAGTCCGTTCATGCTGTTTATTTTCCCGCTGAAGAGCAGAGTGGACAAATAATACCCTGACGCGATAAAGGCGAGGCCAAGCAGGCCAAAGACAATCTCCCACAGCGGCATTTTTTTAATGCGCTCCTGTGTGGTGGAAGTAGCCTTGAACAGGGAGAGAATGCTCTGCCTTTTGATGAACGTGTAGTTCATGAGCATGATGAGCAGGTAAACTGCGGCAAAGACGATAATGGTCTGCTGCAGCGCCTCAGGAGAGAAGCGAAGCTTGGCCACGGCGTCAATCGCCAGGATTTTGAACAAGATCATCAGAATCAGCCGTGACATCGCGAACCCGACACCAATCCCGATTATCATGGAACCGAAATAGAGGATCAGGTTCTCCGCGCTCAGGAGTTTGAAGATTCTTCCTTTCGTTAATCCAATCAATTGAAACAGCCCAATCTCACGGCTGCGCCGCTTGATGAAGATCGTATTGGCATACAGCAGAAAAATCGCAACAATCGCGACTAGCAGCACCGAGGATGCACCAATGGCTGCTCCTCCTTTAACCGTTCCTTTAAGCTTCCCCATAGAAGGGTCATATTGCAGCGTGACGAAGGAGAAATACAGCGCCACACCGAAGATCAGCGCAAAGACGTACAGGTAATAGTTTTTGATGTTTTTTCGCAGATTGCGCAGGATGATATAATTCAGGCTCATTGCTGGACACCGCCCAAAACACTCGTGGTCTTGATAATATCATTGAAAAAGGACTGCCGGGATTCATCGCCTTTGTTCAGTTGAGTGTAAATTTGCCCGTCGCGGATAAACACCACCCGGCTGCAGTAACTGGCGGCAACAGCATCATGCGTGACCATTATGATCGTCGCCTGGCGCTTCGTGTTCATGTCGGCAAGCTTGTTCAGCAGGTCGGAAGCTGATTTGGAATCAAGCGCACCTGTTGGCTCATCGGCAAATATAATGCTCGGATCATGTATAAACGCCCGTGCCGCTGATGTCCGCTGCTTCTGTCCGCCGGAAATCTCTGCCGGGTATTTGTCTTTCATTTCGAAGATCCCCAGTTCACCGGCTACCTGTTCAAACTTCTGGTGGGCTTCTCTCTTCGAAATGCCGGTGATGGAGAGCGGAAGCAGCACGTTTTCTTTGACGGTTAGGGTATCCAGCAGGTTATATTCCTGAAAAATAAATCCCAGATGCTGTTTACGGAATTCGGCCAGCTGCTTCTCCTTCATGCCCGTAAACTCTTTGCCTTCTATTTCTATCGTTCCCTGACTTACCCGGTCAATGGAGGAAAGCACATTCAGCAGCGTCGTTTTGCCTGAACCGGAAGCCCCCATGATGCCGACGAATTCGCCTTTGCTGACTTGAAGGTCAATTCCCTTCAGCACTTCCTGTTTGTTGAATTTGTTGCCATACGTCTTATAAATTTTGTTAGCTTCTAGAATCATCATGTTCTGTATACACTCCTTAGATAGTTTCGAATCGTTTCGATCCCTCCCAAACCCTCCCTTAGCCAAGGGAGGGCCCCAAGGGCTCCGCCCTCTGGACACCCGGTTAAGTGCAATTAACGTGGGCGTTCAGACTGGCTGGACTTGGAGATGTTGGGAGTAGGAACGCTTGCCGTCCCTGCGGGACACGCTTAACTGCAACGGTACCTGGATACGGGGTAAAGATTAAGATCAAAAGATTAACATCAAAAGACGAAGTACAAGACCCCTTGATCTTCTGATGTTGTACTATGTCAGATCTCTAAAAAGATAAGATCAAAACCCAAGACCCCTTGATCTTCTGATGTTGTACTATGTCAGATCTCTAAAAAGATAAGATCAAAACCCAAAACCTCCTTGATCATCTGATGTTGCACTATGTCTGATCTCTAAAAAGATAAGATCAAAACCCGACACCCCTTGATCTTCTGATGTTGTACTATGTCAGATCTCTAAAAAGATAAGATCAAAACCCAAGACCCCTTGATCATCTGATGTTGCACTATGTCTGATCTCTAAAAAGATAAGATCAAAACCCGACACCCCTTGATCATCTGATGTTGCACTATGTCTGATCTCTATAGTTCTATCATAAGCGGGTTGCTTTATGTTTTCCTGCGTTTCACCGAACAAAACAAAGAGGCATGTGACATTGTTGTCACATGCCCGAAATACTCAAAAAGTCATTTTTGCGTGGAAACGTTAATGTAAAGGTAGTGCCTTCCCCGGGTTGGGATGCTGCCTGAATATCGATCAGCAGCGGCTCCGCCGCTTGTTTCGTCAAATAGAGGCCCATGCCTGTGGCGGCACCTTCCTGGCGGCCGGTCGTGGAAGTGAAGCCTTTATCATAAATGCGCGGCAAGTCTTTGGGGTCAATCCCTCTTCCGTGATCCTGGATGGTCAACACGACATGCTCCCCGGTGTCCCTACTCTGAATGAGGATATCGGAGTATTCGCTGTATTTCACAGCATTTGTCAGCAGTTGTCTAAGCATAAAGCCAAGCCATTTGCCGTCAGTGAGCACTTCTTCTACAGTAAGTTCAACGTCAAACCCAACTCCTTTGGGAATACACCATGATTTTAGCGCCCGGATCTCTTGATTGAGGATCGGTTCAAGCCGGGTCTTCTCGATATACAGATCATTATGCATGAACGGAATCCGTTTCTGATGAAGCTGCTGGTCAAGCAAATGATGGATTCTCAGCCATTCGTACATTATTTGCCGCTTTAGTGTTTCGTCCGGCAGCCGTTCAATCATGAGCTGCATGGCTGTAAGCGGGGTTTTGACCTCATGAATCCAAGACAGCAGATCGTCTTTCTCCTGTTCCAGCAGATGGAAATTCGCTGAAGATTCCAGCCTGTAGCGTTCGGTTTGGGCAGTCACCGCTTCCTCGACCATCCTCTCGAACGGACTGTCCGCTCCCTTGAAGGTACTCAGATCGTAGACCTCATCCCAAGCCCCGATCCGGTGATAGAATCGGGTTTCCTTATGATATCTGAGAAACACAAAAGCAGTACATACCATAACATTCAGTCCGACAATGTACAGCACGGGCATGAAGGGAATGGAAGAATCTACATAAGCCACGAACAAAAAAATGATCTGCAGCCCGCCAAGCAGAAGGAGCCAGCTGAGTTTCTCCTTTATGTATTTCTTGATCATAGTGCCGCCTCTTCGGTCGCCATATAGCCTTGCCCCACCTTGGTTTCAATATAAGCGTCCAGACCCAGAGGCTCCAGCTTCTTACGCAACCGGTTCACATTCACAGTCAACGTATTGTCACTCACAAAATGCTCGTTGTCCCACAGGTTTTTTATGAGCTCCTCTCGCTCTACAATCCGGTCTTTGCACTCTATCAGGATTTTGAGGATTAGCATTTCATTCTTCGTCAGCAGTGCGGAGTCTTGGCCTCTTGTTACAGTATTCTTCACGTATTCAATCGTTGCTCCACGCCACGTCTTCAGCTCGATTCGTTCGGTGTTATAGTTATATACCCGACGAAGGGTGGCCTGGATTTTAGCGATAAGCACATCGAAATGGAACGGCTTCTGTATAAAGTCATCTGCTCCGAACTGCATGGACATGACCATATCACTCGGGTGGTCACGGGAGGACAGAAAAATAATCGGCACATTGGAATGGGCCCTTAATATCCGGCACCAATGAAACCCGTCAAACTGCGGCAGCTGGATATCAATAATGACTAGTTCCGGCTGGACCAGTGTAAACTCCTGAACGACTTTTCCGAAATCGGAAATGCCGTACACCTCATAAGACCACTGAGATAACCGCTCCTTGATCTCACCGAATAGGGTGATATCGTCTTCAATAAGCATAATTTTGAACAATAGAGACACCTCGTTTCAAATCTGTGCAGCTCAGTGATAGAATCCAGGGTTATTTTAACATAGAACCTGTGAATTGGGTTACGTTCTCCATTCTACAGCATACCTCAGCCCTTATTTTTATCGAATAATAGTCACATATTATGTAAAATCAGGTTATCCCTCTAGTTGATTTTGAACGCTTCCATGTAATAGAATGAACTAATTATATAGAAAAGGATGCGCATACGAAATGCGGTTGAAGGAAACTCGTACTCTCAGCAAAAGATCTATCATTTTCTTCTCTCTGATCATGCTTGCTAAAAGCTATTTTGCCTGGTATTACTTATTCGAAGACGGGCCAACCTGGACCACCTTGTTTAAAGAACTTCCTTTTGTGCTGCTGATCTTCTGCTTAATTGAATGGTTCGCCACCAAACGGAAGATCGCCATCTACATGCTTGTGAATTTGTTGATTACGGTATTGTTCTTCTCTCTGATTATCTATCATAATCATTTCGGGATTATTGCCACCTCTCAAGTATTCGGTCAGGCCAAACAGGTTGGAGCCGTTAAGAAAAGTATTTTTTCGGTCATCCACCCGCAGTACATGCTGATTTTCCTGGATATCATTATCATTAGCCTGGTTATGTTCAGCCGGAAAAAAGCAGTAGCCTGGAAGACAGCCATGTCGCGCCAGAGCAACCGCAAAGCGGTCGCCGCCTTGTTCTGTATTTCCTTCGCGATCTGCATGATGAATATTTTCCCGAACCAGGCCAGCATGAATGAAAACGTCCAGGCCGAACAAATGGGCATTCTCAATTATGAAGCCTACGCTCTGCTTGCCGAGCATAAGGAAGAACAGATTGAGCTGTCCAAAATCACACAATCCGCCATTGATGAAACAAAGGGCATTCAAGCACCAGCCCATCCGGTCATGTTCGGTGCCGCCAAAGGAAAGAACCTGATCATCCTTCAAATGGAGTCCTTTCAGAATTTCCTGATTAATTTGTCCATAGATGGACAAGAAATTACACCAAATATGAATAAGCTGGCTGCCGGGAACTTTTACTTCCCCCGTTTTTACCAGCAAGTCGGACAAGGAAATACATCCGATGCCGAATTTATTGTGAACACTTCCTTTTATGTTCCACCGGATGGACCGGCTACCGACATTTATGCTCCTAAGGAGCTTCCAAGCTTGCCTAAGCTGCTGCAGGCGCAACGTTACGATACGGCGACTTTTCATACCAATGCAGTTGACTTTTGGAACCGCGGGGAGCTCTACAAAGCAGTAGGATTTGACCGCTACTATGACAAAGCGTTCTTCGGGGAAGATGACACTGTCTTCTACGGGGCTTCTGATGAAGTTCTGTACAAGAAGACATCCGATGAACTGGCGAGAATGGATCAACGCAGCCAGCCTTTCTATTCACAAGTGATCTCCATGTCTTCTCATAATCCTTTTTCCATTCCGGAGAGCAAATACAAGATGACCCTACCGGAACGATTCGAAGGAACATTAGTTGGAGACTATATCCGTGCCCAGAATTATGCGGACTACGCGCTTGGCCAGTTTATTGATGAGCTCCAAGCAAATGGAGTTTGGGATAACAGCTTAATCGTGTTGTACGGCGATCATCGGGGACTCCCTATTTTCTCACTGAAGGAAGCGGATAAAGCCTTGCTCGCGGAAATCCTGCATCATGAGTATACAGAACGCGATCTGATTAATATTCCGCTCATTATCGCATCCAAGGGATTGACTACACCCAGCGTGAAGGAACAATTAGGCGGGCAGGTGGATATTTTGCCGACGGTATCCAATTTATTAGGGGTATCCCTTAGCAACCATATCCATTTCGGACAGGATATTTTGAATCAATCCACCTATAATCTGCTTCCGCAGCGTTATTATTTACCTACAGGGTCATTTGTTAATAATGAAGAGCTCTTCTTATCCGGCAGCGGGTTTGAGGACGGACAGCACTATACCTTATCCGGTAATGGCAATCAACCGCAAAAAGCTACAGAAGATGAATTCAATCGTGCACTGGAGCTGCTGCACCTGTCAGACAGCTATGTCACACAATTGCCTGATCGGGAAGTTGTGGATGAGGATCATTAAAAGCGAACCCCGCTTCGTGAACTCGAGGCGGGGTTCATTTTTGTGCAATCCATCACATTTCTGGGTGTATGCAGAAAATAAAGTATTAGATTGGATGACTTTACTCCACGCGTCTATTCGAATTGTCATACCGTCAAACTCCCGAAAATAAGTTTTAGACTGAGCCTAGGAAATAAAACAGCGACAGCCAAGGACGAGAAAAATAAAGTCCTAGACTGTCGCTATTTTATTGCTAACCGTTGCAATAGGTAAGCGTTTGATGTAATCTCCGGCTTTTCCCCTGCGCCACACCGGACGTGCCAGTTTCCCGGCATCCGGCGTTCCATCTAATGAAAGCTACTTGATCATTGGTTCCCCGTTACTCTAGGTTCTGGAAAAAAAATTGATCGGTTCCAATTCGCATTTAGTGCGGTATTGGTTGATCAGGCTCTGCATGGATTCAGTTATTCCAAGCTTAGCCATGAGTCCGGCAATTGTCTGCTTGCATGTAGAATGGATTAACCGATGAACCTCCTTTTGGAGGATACGAAGATTGGAGAATTTATCGTTGCCGCCCAGATGAAGCGGTACAAAATGATGGCAGTGAACATCTGCCGCGGAAAGATACATGCCTGTAACTTCGCATTTCCCCATTTTCATGCTGTAGCGACTGATTCGGTTATCCATGTACTCTACACTTCGACTTGGGATATAGGATTTCGTTAATGAAGCAATTTCGTGTTGCAAATCTGGCCGTAGCTTTTGATGGATTTGCTCTCTTCCTTCTGCTGTATAAAGGGTCAGCTGTTGACTGAAGCTCATGGTATTTCTTGTCTTCACATCAGCGAGAGGATATAAATACACGTTTGCCAATCTAAATGTCCTGAAGCCACGACTGTAGAATTTCTTGTACGTCGGCGGCGGTTTTTCAGGGTGTTCGTATTTCCCAATCTGCTTGAGACGATTGAACATGAAGGCACGTAGATCGTAGGCAAGACGTGAGAACTCGGGGTTGACGTGGGTTGCCCATTTGAAATAGTTATGAATCCCTAAAACAAAGCTATTGAACAGCAGTGCATTCTGTGCGGTTGGGGAAGCTCTAAGTTTCTTGATACGCACCTTGGCTTCCTCTTTGATCTTCCGCTTGTTTTTGGCTTTAATGCCGGTATGCGCCACTCGTTTGTTGCCCTTTTTAGTCGCACGGATGGTGAAACCGAGGAATTCAGACTCCCGTTTGCGCAGATTCACAATCTGCGATTTCTCCGGGGAGATGTCCAGTTTCAGGCGTTCCTTCAGGTACAGTTTAACGGCATGATACCACTTGTGTGCAGTTCTCCAGTCTCGGCAGAGAACTTTGAAGTCGTCCGCGTAGCGGACGATGTACCCTTCTTTCAGAGTAGATCGCTTTTTCGCGTACAGTTCTCCTGATCTCGTCTTGTATGACTCGTTCATGGGGAACAGTTCCCACTGCCCAGCAATCCATTGATCCAGATCGTTTAAGACAATATTGGATAGAAGAGGAGAGAGGATTCCACCTTGTGGAACTCCTTTGAAAGGTATACCTTCTCCATCAATTCCTGCCTTTAGCATCTTCGAGATGCATGCTAATGTTCGCCTGTCCTGAATGCCAAGGTTCCATAGCTGCTTGATCAGCAATCCGTGATTTACATTGTCAAAGAAGCCTTGAATATCGATGTCGACAACATAGTGGAGTTGCGAATGATTCACTAGAAATTGCACTCTAGCCATAGCATGGCGAGTTGACCGCAACGGTCTAAAACCATAGCTGTGGTTATAAAAGTGAGCTTCCGCGATTGGCTCAAGCACCTGCTTAAAGCACTGCTGAATGATACGGTCCAAAATACACGGAATTCCGAGAGGTCTCCATTTGCCGTTATCCTTTTCAATGCGCTTCCGTCTGACTTTGTTGGGGCGGTAGTTCTTTAGCTTGTATTGGATATCAAGGACTAGTTCGTCTTCGGACAGCTTTTGGATATCCGTAATGGTTTTCCCATCGGTTCCAGGTGTCCGCGATCCTTTATTCGATTTCATCATTCGATAGGCGAGGAGGATGTTTTCTCTGGATGTGATGATGTCGTAGAGTTGCGGGAAAACTTCCTTTTTCGAGGCACTATCGTATAACGCTGTGAATGTGTCCGTCATGCCGTAGTAATCCCAGTATCGAAGAGCTTGCACTGTGGCATCCCTCCTTGTAGAGGTGATGTTCCCACGTTCCTACCCGATCGGTGCAATTCACGTTGGAGAATGATCGTTCTTTCCATTAGACTTGGGGCTGTTCCTCCACTCCCATTACAGAAGATTCATCAGTCGTGCCCCTGCCCTTACAAGGCTTAATGCATTTCGGCACGTGCCTTATTGCAACCGTCTTGGGTAACAGCCCTTGTTGCGATGCGCCTTGCTTTCCAAGTCCCTTACAACCTAGCTTTCTTTTTTCTCTTTTTTTTTTGTTCTGGACTTAGGTGCTTCCTCTGGGCCTGTGAGCAGGATGCCTCCTTAGTTTGGCATAGCGTATTTCATAGAGAAAATTTTTACTTTACGCCACTCACCCCATCGTAGGATGGTACATAAGTTTCCTTATGCTCTAACTTTAGACCTGTACATTCGGAAGTTCGTCAGTTCTTTTCGATGAACATTCTCACCATATCCAGCTTTTCAGCCACGCGGCATATCCGTCAGCATACCTTTTCTATTCGAATGGCTCTAGCCTTTGTTCTGCCGAATCTACCTGTACTTCAAACTCCATAACCTGTTAGTCATGACGCATGCAGGAGTATTGGCGGGATGGTTTCGGGATACATGGTTCTTTCATTCCCATCCTCGGTTGTAAAGTTAGGATTCTATGAATCCCCTGTTTTTCGCACTATGTGGTGCTTATACAGAACTTGTCATACTTTCCCGTTAGCGCAATGACTTGTCAAACAACCCATATGAGTAACGTTCCCGAATTCACGAACCCTCACCGGCTTAAGTGAGCGTAGCGAACGGGGCGTAAGACTTAGCCGATGAGGATTGTCAGTTGAATCCTCGAAAAACATCCCGCGGACCGAGGGCCGTATGGCCCGATGCGTGAATGCTGTTAGGCGATGCCGCTTCTTCTTCGAATAACTCACAAAATAATTAGTGTATTATTGTATATTTGTTTCATAAGATCTCGTCCATAAATTCTAACTCTCTGTGAGTTGTTTTGGATCCCCCAATAAATATCACCGATTGCCATCTTAATACAGCAAATTTCTATTTGTGCCTTTTTGTCCTTTAGTACTTCAAGTCCATAGCCTTTGAAAAAAGCCTTCATTGCAATATCGTTGTCAGAAAAATATCTTTCAAATAAAATAGAGAAGTTGTCAACATCTATGCCCCATAACATATTTTCGAAATCAATCATTCCGACGAAATTACCATTCTCGCTAACTAACCAATTACCAGGCGTAGAATCCCAACTAATAGGAACAGGCTTTGTA